>JBFGZM010000036.1:0-17039 GCA_041586815.1 Marinobacterium sp.
AAGCCGCTCTCCCTAAGCGAGGTGCGCATTCTACAGCGCCCCGGATCAGAGTCAACAGCCTGTTTGAAAATAACGCCATAAAAGTGCAAAAAAGCGTTAATCCGGCCCTAACACTACAATTCGAAACGCATATAGACCACAAACAAAACAACAGTCAACCAAAGCTGCATGTACATAGCGGAAAAATCCGTCCGAAAACCCGCCACCCGGCCTGCGAAAAATGCGCCACCAACAAAAAGGGCGCCCTGCCGGGCGCCCTTTTTGTTGGTGGCAACGGTCGCGGGAGACTAACCGGACGTATAGCTAAGCGGTATGTAGGTTCCCCAGAGAATGGCGGACGCGGCCAATACCCCCACCAGGACACAGAGCCCGACGGTAAGAATCGAGGATGAAAAGAAGAAAGCCCGATCTTCCGGGATCTGCATGATCACAGGCACACCGGTGTACAGAAGGTAAACGGTATAGCTGAGCGCGATCATGCCCACAATGACGTTGAACCAGAGCATGGGATAAAGCCCCGCCAGGCCTGACAGGAAAAGAGGTGTCCCCGTAAAGGTGGTCAGGACGATGCATTCGTCCATCGACACATTGCCACCATAGGTTTTTTCCATCCAGTGTACTGCGTAGGCGATAAAGCCCACGGCGACCCACATGGCGAAATAGAACGCGATTGCCACCGGCAGCGCACTGACCACTTCCAGCTTGACGTAGTTGCCACCGGCGAAGCTCCAGCCTACCTGAGTGGTACCAATGAACAGGGACACAGCCGGGATGGCTGCCAGAATACTGATCTGGGATAAAAACACGTGCAGTGTTGTGTAGTGCTCCTTTCGAATTGACCCCCATTCTTCTTTCGGGTGATACAGCATACCCATCATGTGTTGCAGGAACATATGGCACTCCCCCTCTACATTAGCCCTGAACATCCTTCCCTGATATCCGGGGCTATTTCATATGGGCGAACCTCAAGCCTATCTCGAGCTGCCCTTTATCAAACCCACTGTCAGTGTAGATCCTGTAGCGACACTTTGTGACAGTATTTAGTAGGTAAAGATGACGTAATGGTCCAGCAGCAGCAACGCGAACAACAACATGATGTAACTGATGCTGTAACGAAACATCTGCATGGGAATCTGACGATTGTCACCGGCGTACATGACCCGCCAGGCCCACTGCAGAAAACGCAGATTGAGCAGAAAAATGCCTGCCAGATAGAGTACGCCACTCATGCCTGTCAGGAATGGCAACGCGGTAGTCGCTATCATCAGCAACGTGTAGAGCATGATCTGCAGTCGGGTAAACTTCTCGCCATGGGTGACCGGCAGCATCGGAATGCCCGCCTTGATGTAATCTTCCTTGCGCGCAATGCAGAGCGCCCAGAAATGGGGCGGTGTCCAGGCAAAGATAATCAGCACAAGCAGCAAGCCGTTAGGCTCCAGCACGCCAGATACGGCGGTCCAGCCCAGCAGTGGTGGCGCCGCGCCAGCTACTCCGCCGATCACGATATTTTGCGGCGTTGCCCGCTTCAGAAACATCGTATAGACAAATGCGTATCCGATCAGAGAAAGCAGCGTTAGCCAGGCTGTGAGGGGGTTCACCCAGAACGCCAGTACACCAATACCGACAACCCCCATGGTGGCGGCAAACAGCAGCGCCTGCTGCGCGCTCATTTTCCCGCATGGCAGGGGGCGGCCCCGTGTCCGCGCCATGTTTTCGTCTATGTGACGGTCCATCACATGATTGACAGCAGCCGCCGAACCCGCCGCCATGGCGACACCCAGCAGTGTCAGCAATACCAGCCCAAAGGACGGAAGTTCAGGCCGGGCCAGCCCCATGCCAACCAGGACAGTCAGCAGCATTACCGCAACCACACGGGGTTTGCACAGTTCCAGGTAATCCCGCCAGGTCACATGAACACGAGCAGTCTCAACAGCTTTGCGCACAGGCATAGACAGCCTCCTTGTCAACTACGAGATCCTGCTGGGACAACCACACCAGGCTGAGCAAAAGCACAACAGCCCCACCGTGGTGCGCCATCGCCAGAGGGATAGGAACAGCATAGATGATATTGGCAACGCCCAAGGCAATCTGCAGCACAACCAGCGAAGCAATCGCAAACAACGGCGGCCCTGGCCAGCCGGCCTTGCGCAGGCGCCAGATCATGACGGCAACCAGAATCAGTACCGCCAGCGCCCCTGCCCTGTGAGTCATCTGAACCGCGGCGCGCGCATCCCGGGGCATGTGCCCACCCTGGTAGTTGGGACCCGTCTCAAGTGCAGGTGTAAAGCCCGCCACAAAATCCAGTGACTCAGCACCTCCTCGCTCGCACTGCAGCCAATCGGTGCAGGCCCAGCCAGCATAGTTGGCGCTGGTCCAGCCACCCAGTGCAATCTGGCCAAAGAGCACCAGGGTCGCGAGCTTGATCCAGCCCTTGCCCGATCGCTGATACATCGGCGTCGCGGCGGGCATGGCAGCCTGCTGCCAACGAAGAATGCGAAAGCGCAACAACACCAATAGAGACAGGATGGCGAGCCCGCCGAGCAAATGCAGCGTCACGACCAGAGGCAGCAGTTTCAGCGTCACCGTCCACATGCCAAACGCGCCTTGCAGGCAGACCAGAAACAGCAGTCCCATACTGAGTCTGGCGGGATAGCTCGCATCGGAGCGGCGTTTCCAGCCGAGCCAGGCCAGCGCCATTACCAATAACCCCAGGCTGCTGGCGGCATAGCGGTGTACCATCTCGAGCCAGCCCTTGGCCGCCAATAGCGGCTGATCCGGATAAAGCGCCTGGGCCTTGGCCAACGCCTGCTCAGACCCTGGCAGCACTATATGACCATAGCAGCCGGGCCAGTCCGGACAGCCAAGACCCGCATCATTGATACGCGTCCAGCCGCCCAGCATCACCACCAGCAAGGCGAGTATTACAGCGAAATTCACCAGTGGCACAGATACGGAACGTTGCGGCATCGTCAGCCTCCAGCGTCAACCCAGCTTGGAAAGTTTAAGCAGCTTTTTAAGGTCATCCAGAACGGCCTGGGGCTCCTGGGCCAGGTCGTATCGCAGTACCAGGTTGCCCAGCGGATCCACTACCCAGACCGCCGCACCCAGCTGCGAGATACCCTCGCTCACAAGTCCCTCACCGCCGGGTGCAGGCAGCACCCGGTGCCACTCAACCCTATCCCGTTCCTTGCCCAGCGCCGTATGCAGACTTGGCAGTTTCTCTGCCCACTCCTCGCATTCTGCACAGCCTGGCGGCTGAGTAAGCATTAACTGCCAGTGCGTACTCATCTGCCATGACTCCCCGGATGCCGTTGCCAGGGACCAGTCATTTACCGAACGCCCGTCGGCGATAAGCTCGCCATGGTGAGTACGGCCCACAGGGATACCCACACCGGTAAAATACATGAACATGGCCAGCAGCATTGGCCCTGCCCCTATTATGAAAACCCACCAAAACGTACTTTTACGCATCAATCATTTACTCCCTTGCGCAATCTGTTGCGCCAATGCCAGAGAAGCAGGATGCACAGGGCTGTAGCCATGGCGAACCACTGCACCGCATAACCCCTATGCCGCTCAGGCTTGAGGGAAGCCAGGGGCCAGTCTGTCGTAAGTTGCTGATTCACAGGCTCCGTCACCTCCAGTACCCAGGGCAGTACAGGCTGCTGTACAAGCGACTGCAAGCGTTCGACGTCCAGTGTTTGAATCCGCAGCGGCCATCCTGACGGCCAGACATCCTCGGCCAGCACAAATGCAGGCTGTATCCGGCGCACTCGACCGGAGAAAACATCGGGCAATTCGGGAAACCGAAGATCAGGCAGCTGGGAGCGATCAGAAGAGGCCTTTAACCAGCCCAGATTAACAGGCACCAGAGGGCCACCGGCTGGTAATTGCAGCAGTCCCAGCAGTTCATAACCTGCCTGTCCGCCACGGGTACGATTATCCAGCAACAGCCAGTGTTCTGGCACAAGCGCACCCTCCAGCCGAGCCTGCAGCACGCTTTTGTCACCCAGGTTCTGCAGCTGCGACAGTGTTGTCACCAGGATGCTGTCGTCATGCCAGGCTTTCAACAGGCTCTCTTTTTCTGTCGCGCGTTGCAGTTGCCAGCCTCCCAGATACAGCAGCAGCGGCAGGAGCAATACTGCACTGAATGCAACAAGCCACTTGAAACCTGAACCGCTGTCGCCTTTACTCATGCCATACTCTTTGCGGATAACCTGAATGCTCCTCAAGCCCCTGATTGTCGTGCTTTTTATCGCTATCCTTGTCAGTCTTTTCTGCGGTCTGTACTTTCTGCTGACGGACCGGGGACGCTCCAACCGCACCGTCAACTCGCTGTTTTTGCGGGTCGCTTTCAGCATCGCGCTGCTGCTGGTGCTGTTGTACGGTTTTTACAGCGGCGAGCTCGGCACTCATGCCCCCTGGCTCAACCGCTGAGCGCTCAGAAAATGTAAACGAACAAAAAGAGCCCCACCCAGACAACATCCACAAAGTGCCAGTACCAGGTTACAGCCTCGAAGCCGAAGTGATTGTCGGCATCAAAGTGCCCGCGCAACACCCGCAGCCAGATGATGATCAGCATCAGGCTGCCCAGGGTTACGTGAAGACCATGGAAACCGGTAAGAATAAAGAAGGTGGCGCCGTAGACACCGGCCTGCAGCGTCAGGCCAAGATCATGGTAGGCCTCGATATACTCGTACGCCTGAAACACCAGGAACGCGGATCCCAACAGCACGGTAACTGCCAGCCAGAGCACGATCCGGCTGCGCTCTCCAACCTTCAGCGCCTTGTGCGCCACCGTCACGGTAAAACTCGAAGACACCAGCAGGATGGTGTTGATCAGCGGCAGGTGCCAGGGATCAATGACCTGCTGCGGGCCCGGAAAGGTTTCCATATCCGGCGTCGTCATCAGGGGCCACTGTGCCTGAAAACCTTCCCACAGCATGTTGGAAACACCCTTCTCGCCTTCCCCCCCCAGCCAGGGCACGGCCAGGGTGCGGACATAGAACAGGGCCCCGAAAAAAGCCACAAAGAACATCAATTCTGAAAAAATGAACCAGCTCATGCCCCAGCGGTAGGAACGATCCATCTGTTCGTTGTAGAGCCCGGACATGCTTTCGTTAATCACGTTACGAAACCAGCCAAACAGAATCGCCATCATGCACAAGGCACCCAGCAGCAGGAACCAGACCCCTGTTCCCCCGGAAACCTTGGCGCTCATATCGTTAATCAGGTTCCCGGCACCAACTGCCATCAGAAACAGCGCAATGGAAGCCAGTATCGGCCAGCGACTTTGATTCGGTACGTAATACGCAGCTGAACTCATAGCGTCGACCTCTGTGTGTCATCAGTTTTTATTTGCCCGGTGGACAGGCGTGGAGTGATATCGAACAGGGTGTACGAAAGCGTGATGGTGTGAATATTGGCGGGCAGCTTTTTATCGATCACAAACAGCAGCGGCATTTCCATGCGCTCATTCGCCTCCAGAGCCTGCTGATCGAAGCAAAAGCAGCTGACCTTGTGCAGGTACTGTGCCGCCTCCGATGGCGTAACCGACGGGACGGCCTGGGCCACCATGCGATTGGCCGTCGGATTACGGGCGAAATATGCCATCTGACGCATTTCGCCGGGGTTCACCGAGACCGTATTCAGCAACGGGCGAAACTCCCAGGGCATCGTCTCGTTATTCACACCAATAAACTGCACCCGGACATCTCGGCTGATATCGGCAACGTCGAGGGCGACCGGACCGGTATTGGTAATTTTGCCGTTGAGCCCGGTAATACGACAAAAAACGTCGTAGAGGGGTACCAATGCAAAACCAAAGCCAAACATGAAGATACCGCCGAGCACCAGCTGCAATACCAGCCGCCTGTTTTTTCGCCGAAGATCGTCCATGCGCCAGTCCTCCCGCCGTTACTTGATAACCGGTGGCGTGGAAAAGGTGTGATAGGGCGCAGGGGATGGCAGCGTCCACTCCAGCCCGTGGGAGCCTTCCCACACCTGATCCGTGGCACGCTCGCCGCCGCGAATACAGCTGATGATGTTGTACACGAACAGCAGCTGGGAAAGGCCGAAGACAAAGGCACCGACACTGGCCACCGCATTAAAGTCGGCAAACTGCAGCGCGTAGTCCGGAATACGCCGTGGCATGCCAGCCAGGCCGACGAAATGCATAGGGAAAAAGGTAATGTTGACACCGATAAAACTGAGCCAGAAATGTGCCTTGCCAAGACGCTCGTTGAGCATATGGCCCGTCCATTTGGGCAGCCAGTAGTAGGCCCCGGCCATGATCGAGAAGATGGCGCCGGGCACCAGCACATAGTGGAAGTGCGCCACCACGAAGTAGGTATCGTGGTACTGGAAATCCGCCGGGGCAATGGCCAGCATCAGGCCGGAAAAACCGCCAATGGTGAAGAGCACCACAAACGCCAGCGCAAACAGCATCGGGGTCTCGAAGGTCATGGAACCATGGAACATGGTCGCGACCCAGTTGAACACCTTCACCCCGGTGGGCACGGCAATCAGCATGGTCGCATACATGAAGAACAGTTCACCGGCCAGGGGCAGGCCGACCGTAAACATGTGATGCGCCCAGACCAGGAACGACAGCAGGGCGATGGACGAGGTCGCGTACACCATTGAGGCATAGCCGAACAGTTTCTTGCGGGCGAAGGTCGGAATGATTTCGCTGACGATACCGAATGCCGGCAGGATCATGATGTAAACCTCCGGATGTCCGAAGAACCAGAACACATGCTGAAACAGCACCGGATCACCACCGCCGGCGGCATTGAAAAAGCTGGTACCAAAGTGAATATCCATCAGCATCATGGTTACCACGCCTGCCAGTACCGGCATGACAGCGATCAGCAAAAAGGCCGTGATCAGCCAGGTCCAGACGAACAGCGGCAACTTCATCATGGTCATGCCGGGGGCACGCAGGTTAAGGATGGTGGCGATGATGTTGATCGCCCCCATGATCGAGCTGAAGCCCATCATGTGGACCGCAAAGATAAAGAAAGTCACGCTTGGCGGTGCATAGGTGGTTGAAAGCGGCGCGTAGAAGGTCCAGCCGAAGTTGGGACCACCTCCTTCCATGAAGAGCGTCGAGAGCATCAGCGAAAAGGCAAAGGGCAGGATCCAGAAACTCCAGTTGTTCATGCGCGGCAGAGCCATGTCCGGCGCTCCTACCATGATCGGAATCATCCAGTTGGCCAGGCCGACAAAGGCTGGCATCACGGCACCAAAAACCATGATCAGACCATGCATGGTGGTCATCTGGTTGAAGAAATCCGGCTGCACCAGCTGCAATCCGGGCTGGAACAGCTCGGCGCGTATCATTAGCGCCATACAGCCGCCGGTGAGGAACATCAGCAGGCTGAACCAGAGATAGAGCGTACCTATATCCTTGTGATTGGTGGTAAACAGCCAGCGCCCCATGCCCTTGGCGGGGCCGTGGCCATGTTCATTCGTGTCCACAGTCGGACTGAGCGTAGTGTCCATGTTTCCCTCCTACTGCTGCAGTTCGGTAATCCGCTGCGGACTGACACTGTCACCAGTATCATTGCCCCAGGCATTACGCTCATAAGTAATAACAGCCGCCAGGTCGACCGCATTCAGCTGGGCCCCAAAAGCCTGCATCGCGGTGCCCGCCTTGCCGTTCAAAACGATATCGATATGGGCATCCATATCCGTCATCACCATGGGACTGCCAGCCAGTGCCGGGAAAGCACCCGGAATACCCTGCCCGTTGGCCTGATGGCAGGCGGCACAACTGGTGTTGTAAACCTGCTCACCGCGCTCGATCAGCTGATCCAGCGTCCATTCCTCGGTTGCTGAAGCGGCCTGCGCCTGGGCAGCGCTGCGGGTATCGGCCAGCCACTGATCAAACTCGGCCTGGGACTTGACTTCAACCACAATGGGCATGAAGCCATGATCACGACCGCAGAGCTCGGTACATTGCCCCCGATAAATGCCGGGCTCCTCGGGAATGGCCCAGGACTCGTTGATAAACCCCGGAATGGCATCTTTCTTGACAGAAAGATCCGGTACCCACCAGGAATGGATGACATCGGCGGCGGTAAACAGAAAGCGCACCTTCTTGCCGACCGGAAGCACCAGGGGGTTATCAACCTCCAGCAGATAATGCTCGCCTTTGGGCGCTTCGTTATTGATTTGCTCCCGCGGTGTCGTCAGCGACGAGAAAAAGTCGATGTCCTGACCAAGATACTGGTAACGCCATTTCCATTGATAACCGGTCACCTGAATATCAATATCGGCGTCCGTACTGTCGTACATCTTGATGAGAGTTGCGGTGGCGGGAATTGCCATGGCAATGAGTATCGCAAAAGGGATCAGCGTCCAGAGGATTTCTACGGCGGTGTTTTCGTGAAAGTTGCGGGCCTGGGCGCCGCGGGATTTTCGATGATGAATAATGGACCACAACATCACGCCAAACACCACGACCCCGATGGCGACGCAGATCCAGAAAATAATCATATGCAGGTCATAGACTTCACGCGCTATCGCGGTTGCACCCTGCGTAATATTCACTTCCCATGCGGCGCTCGCCGGCAGGGAGACAAGCCATCCAATCCATGGCAGGAGCCAGACTCTTTTTATCATTACCGGGCCTCTCACAGGGTCTGCAGAACCGCCCAAGTGTTGCGATCATGCGGAATTTTCCCTAACAGATCACTTGGTTAAGAGTGAGTATAGCAGCCCCCCCAGTAATGCAAGTTCGAATCAGGCACCCGCCAGCAGCAGCGCCCAGCGCACCAGCAAAATAACGCCGATGACAAATAATGCCGCCATCAATATCCCCGTCAGCAGGTAGCGCAGCGGCGTTCCAGATGAAAAATCTTCCTGTCTGTTGCGCTCTGACTGTACTCCGAACATCGCCGCCAGCGTGCTGAAAATAACCTTAAACAGCCCGTTTTTTTTGGGGTCCGACATTTGGTGCCTCCCTTCTTGCATCAGCAATGGATGTTAAAGGTATAGCCGACGCTTACAGGCTTTGTCAGTGAAACTCGCCAGAGCCGCACGCCCCGGGCGAGAAGCCCAGGCGCAGCACCGGACAGGCAAGATGTGAAATACGGCAGAAAAGAAAGAACGGTAGCGGCGGCCCCGGGAAGGGCCGTGCGATTATCAATCCAGACCCGTGCGCCTAGCGACTCTGGCGCGGTTTCGGGCGGCGTCGTACCCAGAGGCGATATCCAAGCAGGCCTGCCAGGATAACGCCATAGAACAGCTGATCCTCAAAAGAGCTTCGGATCTGCCAGATAAAGTGCACCATGGCCAGCAAGGCAATGACATACACCAGGCGATGCAGTTTTACCCAGCGCGCCCCCAGGCGACGCTGCATGGCACGGGTTGAGGTTACCCCCAGCGGAATCAGCAACAGCAAGGCCAGCGAGCCGACTACGATATAGGGTCGCTCACTGAGTTCACGCAGCAGCAAGTCCAGGCGCCATCCCAGAATAAAGGTGGCGAAGGCAAGCAAATGCACGACGGCATAAAACAGCGTGTACAGCCCCAGCATGCGACGGTAGCGCTGCAGCCAGCCCCAGTGGAATATCCTCCGCAGCGGTGTTACGGCCAGCGTTATCCACAGCAGGCGTAACGTCCAGAGCCCGGTAAACTTCACGATGGCCTGGGCAGGATCGGCGCCCAGGTTCAGGCTCCAGGCCTGATCGAACAGCCATGCCAGTGGCAACAGTGGCAGCAGGAATACCAGCCACCAGAGCGCAAGGGGTTTCAGGTTGCTACCCCGGATGCCGCTCAGAACCATTGTTTCAGGTCCATACCGCTGTAAAGGCCGGCCACTTCATCCGCGTAACCATTGAATGGCAGGGTATCAATAATGTTGGGAGAGAACAGCGATGAGGGCAGCCGCCGCTCGGTTGCCTGGCTCCAGCGCGGGTGATCAACCGCCGGATTTACATTGGCATAGAAGCCATACTCTCCCGACGCAGTGCGGTTCCAGGTCGTGCCCGGCATTTCTTCCACCAGGCGAATTTTGACGACCGACTTGATACTCTTGAAACCATACTTCCAGGGCACCACCAGACGAAAGGGTGCGCCGTTCTGGGGGGGTAGCGCATTGCCGTAGAGCCCCACCGCCAGCAGTGTGAGCGGGTGCATGGCTTCATCCATGCGCAGGCCCTCCACATAGGGCCAGTCCAGGGTCGAGAAAAACGAGCGTTGCCCCGGCATTTGCTCGGGGTCCTTCAGGGTGGTGAATTCAACGTACCGGGCACGGGATGTAGGCTCAAAGCGCTTGAGCAGATCGCCCAGCGAAAACCCCATCCAGGGAATGACCATGGACCAGGCCTCAACACAACGCAGACGGTAGATTCGCTCTTCCAGTGCATGGGGCCTGAGCAGGTCTTCCAGATTGTAAACCCCGGGCTTGTCGACCTCGCCGGCTATTTCGACCGTCCAGGGGTCGGTTTTGAAGTCCTGCGCCTTGAGGGATGGATCCTGTTTGCCAAGACCAAACTCGTAGAAGTTGTTGTGCGTAATGATATTGCCATAGGGCGCGGGCTTTTCGTCAGTGGAAAAGGCCTCGTTGCGCGTGCTCTCGCGCAATGCGCGCTGCAGCCAGTCTGGCCCGGGGTATTGCGGCTGATCCCTGTCCAGGCTGTAGGCCGGAATCGCCGAGGCGCCCTCAGTCAGTGCCAGCGCCGTGGTACCTGCCAGTCCCTGCAGGAAACGGCGGCGATTCACATAGACAGATTCGGGCGTGATGTCGGAGGACTTGATCGGTGATCTTCGTTTAATCAGCATATTCCGTTCCCTGCATACAGTTCAGCAATTGGCCGCACCCCAAGGGCACTGGGCAAGTTAGCCCTGAGCCTAGAGCCCCAGGCTGAACCCACCCTGAAAGCGGCTTTGCGCCGCGCTCAGACTGGGTTCCTGCGAAATGGTATCAGGGAACGGGAGTGTGCGGTGCCTCAGAGCGCCTTGCGCTTGCGCCACAGCCAGAGCAGCGGGCCGGACAGCATGTACACCAGGAACAGCAGCCAGAGGAAGGTCGCAGGACTGATCGAGATCACCCCGATCACAAGGACAATACCGGCCAGGATCATAAAGGGGACCTTGCCCTTGAAATCCACTTCCTTGAAGCTGTAATACAGCACGTTGCTGACCATCAGCAGGCCACAGGAGGCCACAAAAGCCGCAACCACATAGGCCAGTGGCCCCGGTGGCACCTCAAACTCGGAACATGCCCACACCAGTCCGGCCACCGCCGCTGCTGCTGCCGGGCTTGGCAGACCGATAAAGTATTTCTTGTCGACTGAGCCAATCTGGGTATTGAAGCGCGCCAGTCGCAACGCCGCACAAGCCACATAAATAAATGCGGCAAACCAGCCAATCTTGCCCACACTGTCCAGCACCCAGGTAAAGGCCACCAGTGCCGGTGCCACACCAAAGGACACCATGTCCGACAGCGAATCGTACTCTGCGCCGAACTCACTGCTGGTATTGGTCATGCGAGCCACACGTCCGTCGAGTCCGTCCAGTACCATGGCGACAAAGATGGCAATGGCCGCATTGACGAAATCACCGTTCATGCCGGCGATTACGGCATAAAAGCCCGAAAACAAAGCACCGGTCGTAAACAGGTTGGGCAGCAGATAGATACCTCTGCCACGGGGTGGCTGCTCGTCATCACAGGGTTGAGCATGTTCGTCCGTCATCATCTCTCTTCAGTGGTCGATTCAGTTGGGCTCATTCTACAGGTGCCGCCTCCCTGATGTCACCGCCCGTCACGCGGCTTTGGCAGCGGCAAGTCCGGCCTAGTGCAGCAGCACGCGATCGACAAATTTCCGCACCAGGCCATTGGATACCGGCGTCTCCTGCGCCGTCGCCAGCACCTGCTCCAGGTGCCCTGAATCCTCGGTGTAATGGTCTCGATAATGAGTGAGCCGCTCCACCAGCGTCGCCTTGTCCACTTCCGGGTGAAACTGGAACGCCCAGAAAGGCTTGCCGCTGACCCTTAGCACATGCACGCACTGCTCGGTAAACGCCAGCAGCTCACAGCCGGGCGGCACCTGCGCCGCATACTGACGATGCACCGACACGGCGGCGAAGCCGTCGGGGCTGTCGTGCAGCAGCGGATCCTGGCGTGCAGCCTCGGCCAGGCGGATCGCCAGCGTCCCCATTTCAAACCCGTGCTCCCGGTGCTTGATCCTGCCACCCAGCGCCAGTACCGCCAGCTGAAAGCCAAAGCAGGACGCGAAGGTTGGCAGCCCGGCGGTCACTACATGGCGCAACAGCTTTTCGCAGTTATGCACAAAGGGGTAGCGTGCCGGCTCCAGTACATTCGCCTCGCTGGCGCCTCCCACCAGCAACGCATCATAGCCATCGATAACATCGAGTGAAAAAGCCGGGTTGTGAAAGACGTTCAGCCGTTCGATCTGTGCCGGGGCCAGGCCACTGTAGCTGGCAAAACTGCGGTGCTCTTCATCGCATACCCGGGCCTCGGTGCGGATTTGCATCAGCAGCAACCGCAGATCAGATCGTCTTTTCAGGTTTGAAATCAAGAGGCACCTCACTATCTCCTTGCGCGGACTGCGCCAGCGAGTAGCAACAGCAGTCACCGGGCACTCAGACGATTGCGCACTCCTGGCAAGCCTGGGCCTTTACAGGAACATCCCCAGGTCACAGCTGGAGCTTCGCCCGATACAGTGGCCCTGCTGCTCCAGCCAGTGATGGGCCCGCTCCCTTCCACGGTCATGCAGCGCCTGGAGAAAGTGTAGTCGGGTATCGTACTTGCTGGCTCGGTCCAGACTGGCAAGCAGCTCATCGGTTTCAATCAGGTGCAAGCGCAATCGCCGCACCCTGCGCTCAAAGGCTCCCAGGGAGAACGGTGTCTTGCGGATCTCAAACTGCGTGTAACTGATGGCACGCATTTCACGCAGAAAGGTGCTTTGAAAGCCGAACTCCGCCACCCGATCGCGAATAGCGGAGGCACTGACGGGTACGCCGACGTGCATCAATGGCTGTAACAGGACAACCAGCACATCGTCGCTGGCACAGTCGAGGAGCAGCGGATAGATCGCCGGATTGCCGCTGAAGCCTCCATCCCAGTAGCTGCATCCGTCGATTTCAATGGCCTTGTGCAGCGTCGGCAGGCAGGCCGAGGCCAGCAGATGATCAGCCGTCAATTCAGTGTCGCGAAACAACCGCAACTTGCCGCTCTGTACATTGGTCGCCGCGATAAAGAGCCGTAACGGGGACGCGGCTCGCAGACGCTCGAAATCCACGGTTCGTTCCACCAGGGACCGCAGCGGGTTGATATCCAGCGGGTTAAGGTCATAGGGTGACAGGTAATAGCTCAGCATCTGCATCCAGTCCGTGACCGACTCGCCAAATCCCGCTGTGGGCAGTACGCTGGGCAGTTCAGGCAAGGCATGCAGCGAAACCTCGTGCCAAAATCGCGCCAGCAGCTCGCGGGCACCTTCATGACCTCCCTGTTGCAGTCCGCAAGCGAGCATGACCGCGTTCATGGCACCGGCGCTGGCACCGCTGACACCCTCAATCCGCAGTTTAGGTTCCTCCAGCAAACGGTCCAGCACCCCCCAGGTAAAAGCCCCGTGAGCACCGCCGCCCTGCAGCGCAAGGTTGATTTTTCGCGCTCCCATATCCGCCTCCGGCCAACATTTGTGCACTGCACAAATCTGACAGCAAGCCACCGCGAAGTCAAAAGAATACCCGGTGACAGTCATGGCGAGGTCGGAGCCCTCAGTGAAAGTCCCGCGAACGTAGCGGCAGTGTCTGCCAACAGCCGGTAATGTCTTCCAAACGTCCGGCAACCACATGAATAACCTCGCCTTCACGCTCCAGCACCCCGACAACACGCAACAGCTGCGCACCCAGCAGCGCCCGGCGTTGCGCCTGCGCGGTATTACTCCAGACCACCAGATTGACCTGCCCGGTTTCATCCTCAAGGGTGACAAAAGTCACCCCCGACGCCGATCCCGGTCGCTGCCGGTTGGTGACGATCCCCGCCACCCGCACCAGCTGTCCGGGCCGGCAGTGTTCGAGTTGCTCTGCGTTCAGGCAGCTCTTGAGCTTCCCCTCCTCACGTAACAGCGCCACCGGATGGCGCCCCAGGGTCAGACCAAGATGTCGAAAATCCTCTTCCAGATCGGCCTGCTCCTGCGGTGCCCGCAGCCGTACCGAACCACTGTCGGCTACCCTGGCATCCCCCAGCGCCAGCAAAGGATCCTCGGCCAGCAACTCCCAGCGCGCCTGGTAACGGTGCTGCGCCAGCATATTCAGCGCCCCGCCGGCCGCCAGCAGGTCCCAGCTGCCGGAATCCAGCTTGATGCGCCCTCTTGCGTCGGCCACCGAACTGAAACGCCCGGCCTTGCGCGCTTCAAGCACAAGTTCCGCCGCCCTGCGCGACAGGCGCTTCACCATGCGAAAGCCAAGTCGCAGCGCGCCATCCGGCTCCAGCGCGGCATCCCAGGCACTGTCATTAAGATCCACCCCGCGCACAGTAACCCCCTGGCGCCGCGCATCCTGTACCAGCTGGGCGGGCGAGTAAAATCCCATGGGCTGACTGTTCAGCAGACCACAGCAAAAGGCCGCCGGCTCATGGCATTTGAGCCAGGCTGAAACATATACCAGCAAGGCAAAGCTGGCGGCATGGGATTCCGGGAAACCGTATTCGCCAAACCCTTCGATCTGGCGGCAGATGCGCTGGGCGAATTCCTCGCTGTACCCCCGCGCCAGCATCCCTGCCACCAGTTTCTGCTGGTACACGGCAATGGTGCCACTGCGTCGCCAGGCCGCCATGGCACGGCGCAACTGATCCGCCTCCCCGGCCGTAAACCCTGCCGCCACCATGGCCAGGCTGATCACCTGCTCCTGGAAGATGGGCACCCCCAGAGTGCGCTCAAGTACCTGGCGTACAGCGTCACCGGGATAATTCACCGGCTCAAGCCCCGCACGCCGCTTCAGATACGGATGCACCATGTCCCCCTGAATGGGCCCGGGGCGCACGATGGCCACCTGAATCACCAGATCGTAGTAACAGCGGGGTTTGAGTCGCGGCAACATGTTCATCTGCGCCCGGGACTCCACCTGGAACACCCCCACGCTCTGGGCCCGCGACAGCATTGCATAGACTGCCGGGTCTTCCCGGGGAATGTCCTGCATGCGCAGCACCCTGCCATCGCGCTCCGACAACAGCGCCAGCGTCTTGCGTACGGCACTGAGCATCCCCAGCGCCAGCACATCGACTTTCAGCAGACCGAGACTTTCCAGGTCATCCTTGTTCCACTGAATCAGGCTGCGATCCTTCATCGCGGCATTTTCCACCGGCACCAGCTCCGACAAAGGGCCCGCTGAAATCACAAAGCCGCCAACATGCTGTGACAGATGGCGGGGAAAACCGATAATTTCCTCCACCAGCGCCAGTAACATCTGAAACTGTGGCCCAGGAGCATCACCACCACAGGCACGCAGCTGCTCGAGCCACTGGGGGAATTCAGCACGCTGATCCAGCCGGCTGCACAACCCGCTCAGATAAGCGGCATCCAGACCCAGCGCCTTGCCGACGTCCCGCAACGCACTGCGCCGCCGGTAGCGAATCACCGTTGCTGCAATCCCCGCCCGCTCCCGCCCGTAGCGCCGATAGATATACTGGATCACCTCCTCACGCCGCTCGTGCTCAAAATCGACATCGATGTCCGGCGGCTCGTCCCGCTCACGGGAGATAAAGCGCTCAAACAGCATGTTCACCTGGCGCGGGTCGACTTCGGTAATATGCAGGCAATAGCACACCACCGAGTTGGCGGCCGACCCCCGGCCCTGGCACAGAATGCCCTGGGCACGGGCAAAGCGGACAATATCCTCGATGGTGAGAAAGTAATGTTCGTACTGCAGTTCGGCAATCAGCGTCAGTTCGTGCTCCACCTGGCGGGCGATTGCCGCAGGCATGCCTGCAGGGAAGCGCAAAGCCGCCCCTTCCTGTACCCGCTGGGCCAGCCACTGACCCGCGCTCTTGCCCCTGGGCACCAGCTCGGCCGGATATTCATAACGCAGCTCGCCCAGGTCGAAACGGCAGGATTGTGCAATACGCAGCGTCTCTCGCATCATGTCTGGCGTATAGAGGCGCTGGAGCTTGTTGAGTGAACGCAGATGCCGTTCAGCATTGCCCTGCAGCGCAAAGCCTGCCTGACTGACCGGTACACCCAGGCGAATCGATGTCAGCACATCCTGCAACCGCTGCCGAGCCGGCAGGTGCATCAGGACGCCGCTGGCGCAGACCATCGGCAGCATCAGCCCTTCTGCCAGCCGTTGCTGCCGTGCATAACGGGCAGCATCCTCCGCCCCCAGCAAGCGCTCTATCAGCAGCCAGCAACGCCCGGGAAAGCGCCCGGAGAGCTCGTGCCCCCGCTGGGCGGCCTGGTCCATATCGTCGCCGGGACGATACAGCAGCAGGCAGTCCGGCTGCGACCCAAAATCGGCCCATTCAATCCGGTAGTGCCCCTTGGGCGCTCGCCTTCGCGCCTGTGTAATCAGCGCACAGAGCTGCGCATAACCGCGCCGGTTCTGCGCCAGCAACACCACCCGCTCATCCTGCAGGCGAAATTCGGACCCGACAATCAGCTGCAGTCCGGTGTCCCGACAGGCTTCCCAGGCCCGCACGACACCGGCGACTGAACACTCGTCGGTCAGGGCCAGCGCACGGTAGCCCAGCTCACTGGCCCGCTGTACCAGCTCTTCAGGGTGCGATGCCCCACGCAGAAAACTGAAACAGCTCAGGCAGTGCAACTCGGCGTATTCCAGCGTCACAGAATCAGTTACCTTCATCCGGGAGTCACCCAAACCAGCCATGCAGATACCAGCTGCCATCCGACTCACGGTACAGCCAGCCGCGCCGTCCATCTGTCCAGCGCCCGATATAGTAATCCCGCCGCACCGGTTGCTGATCCCACCAGCCGCTGACAATTCGCTCCGGCCCCTGCAACAGCTCAATCGTGCGCCCCACCATTCCGGGAGACAGCCGTTCAGGAGCA
>JBFGZM010000037.1:0-17013 GCA_041586815.1 Marinobacterium sp.
ACAGGCCTTCAGCCACAGGAGCATCCTGCGTCTTCAACCGATCAGCAATATTGCCCGCTATTCGTGCCCCCTCGCTCCGTGCAGCGAAATAACACAAGCACCTTCACTCGATCCCATACCGGGGCATCCTGGGCGTTAATACCATTTTGATGCGCATGCTGCCGATCTGTTAACCCGGCGATATTTTGTGAAATTCCCCGATTTTCAAGGGCTCGCATTGGCCATTGGCCAATGGTGACGCATCCATGCGCCACTGCATTAAACCGGTTTTAAAGATGTAAACTGCCACCAGCTTAATCATCAGTGACACTGGCCGGCAAGCTGACGGCTTACCGCCACCTGGCAGCTCGTATGGCCACCCTCCACGGCATGGGGGCCTGCCACGGGGTACAGTGTTGCAGCACGCTGAAAGCCTGAAGCGATCCTCGATTTTTTGTCGCAGACAAGAACAAATCAAGGCTACGCCCGCCGCAGCTTCTCGCGTATCGTAGAAACCTGTCCGGCGGGTGTTTCAGCTTATAAAAGGATGTATTCCATGCAGCAAAAGCTTCTCTACCGTATCAGCCCCATCCTGTTCGCGATTACCGCCTACGCCGCCAGTCTCAACCTGTTCTTCGTACTGCTGCCCATTCGCATGAGCGACCAGGGCATCGCCACCTCGGACATCGGTGTGGCCATGAGTATGTATGCCGCCGGCGCCGTGCTGGCGGGGCTGTTTGCCTCCCGCGCGGTGCACCGGGTTGGACATATCCGGGCCTTCGCCAGCATGGCCGCGACCCTGGCCATTATCGCGGTGGCCCACAGCTACCTGACCAACATCTGGCTCACCGGCCTGCTGCGGCTGCTGGCCGGCTTCAGCTTCGTGACCGGCTTCATTACGCTGGAAAGCTGGCTCAACGTACTCAGCGACAGTACCAACCGCGGCAAGATTTTCAGCATCTACCAGATCTGCATCGCCCTGGGGTTTGGCAGCGCACCTTTCCTGTTGAACCTTTCGGTGGACAGCGACCCGCGCCTGTTCGGCGTCATTAGCATCTTCCTGTGCATTTCGCTGATCATCATGTCCATGAGTCGCATCCCGGTGCCTGAAGCCACCACCCGGGCCCGCCCCATGTCACTGAAAAAGCTGTGGACCTACTCGCCGTCCGGCACCCTGTCGAGCTTCTGCGCAGGTCTTATCAGCGCTGCCAGCGTGTCTTTGATCTCGCTCTATGCCTATGAACGCGGCTTTACCGGCATCTGGCTGTCCCTGATTCTGGGTTCCTACCAGCTCGGCGGTCTGCTGACCCAGTACCCCACCGGCTGGCTCGCCGACCGATACGACAAGCGCTCCGTAGCGTCCGGCCTGATGACCCTGGGCATCACCAGTAACCTTTTGATTGTTTTTGATTATTTCGTTGGGCTGCCCACCGGTCTGCTGGTGCTGGTGTTCCTCGCTTCGGGCGGTTCCGGCGTGGCGCTGTTCCCGCTGGCCGTTACCCAGGTGTTCGACCACATCGATCTGAAAGACGCCATGCCGGCCACCAGCACCCTGCAGATCATTCTGGGTGTTGGCGGGGTTATCGGCCCCATTACCGCGGGTTTCCTGATGAGCGCCTTCGAGAGCATCTGGCTCTACTACTACCTGATCACTATCCACGCTGCGGTGATCGTGTTCCTGCTGGTGCGCAAGCTCTTTATCCGAACGGAACGCCTGAGCGCCAGTGCCCCCTACCGTGTCACTACCCAGCCCACTTCTCTGGGGTCATCCAAACTGGATCCGGGGATGGATTACAGCCTGGCGCAGATCGATGAACCGGCCCTCAAGCTGCTGCTGGTCGCCCTGCGCCAGCAGCCCAAGGATCCGGCGGAGCTGATCCGCATTACGCTGGACAGCGCCGACCTGCAACCGAGCGATGTCGCCACCAAAATGGTGCTGGCCCTGCCCAAGCAGTCGGGTCATCTGATGCAACTGCTGGTGGAACTCTACCCCGAACAGCGGCTCGATATCACCCAGTCGCTGCACGAGCTGTTCGCGCTGCACAAGGAGCGCATCAACAGCCTGATCGAAGAGGGTCTGGTCGCCGGTGCCAGCGAGGCTGAGGCGCACGCGGTGCGAGCCATCATCGAGGGTCACCGGGAGCAGATTAAAGAAGAGCCACTGGCGGTCTGATTAGCCCCAGGGGCCAGTCGCTGACCAACCCTTCAGGGTGACTCCTTGGGTCTTGTCTTCGCTTCAGGTACAGATACGGCGCCCCGGCTCCTGCTTTCCCGCCAAAATAAAGCCGCGTCCGGGCTCCTGCGAGTTTCTTTACAGAGTGCGGGCCCGACATATACTTAGGCCTTGGTGTTGTTAACCCATTGGATACGGATACCTCGATTATGCGCACCCTGTACCCGGACCTCTCCCCCTACGCCGAGCATCGTTTGCAGGTGGATGAGACCCACAACCTCTACATAGAAGAGAGCGGCAGTCCGCAGGGAATTCCAGTGCTGTTCGTACATGGGGGCCCCGGGGGGGGCTGCGGTGCGACCCACAGGCGCTTCTTCGACCCGGCGAAGTACCGTATCATTCTGTTCGATCAGCGCGGTTGCGGCCGATCGCGCCCCCATGCATCCCTTCGAGACAACACCACCGCGCACCTGGTGGCCGACATGGAGCGCATTCGCACTCTGCTGGATATTGACCGCTGGCTGCTGTTTGGTGGTTCCTGGGGGTCAACCCTGAGCCTGGTGTATGCCCAGGCGCACCCCAAGCGTGTGTGTGGTTTGATACTGCGTGGCATTTTCCTGTGCCGGGATCAGGATCTGCAGTGGTTTTACCAGCGCGGCGCCAATGCTCTCTTCCCCGACTACTGGGCCCATTTCGAGCAGCCGATTCCCCCCGCTGAGCGCAGCGACATGCTGCAGGCCTACTACCGCCGCCTGACCGCCGACAACGAAATTGCCCGCATGTCCGCCGCCAAGGCCTGGTCCCTCTGGGAAGGTCGCTGTTCAACCCTGGACCCCAACAGCCAGGTCGTCGATTACTTTGCCGATCCCCATGTGGCTCTGGCCATGGCACGTATCGAAGCGCATTACTTCGTCCACCAGTCCTTTCTGGAACCCGATCAAATTCTGCGAGATGCCCATATTATCCGCGATATTCCCACCGTGATTGTGCAGGGGCGCTATGACGTCGTCTGCCCGCCCGAACAGGCCCATGCGCTGCACAGGGCGCTACCCCATGCCGAACTGCATCTGGTGCGAGACGCCGGCCACTCGGCGTTCGAGCCCGGCATTATCAGCAACCTGGTAGAAGCGACCGACGACTTTGCCCGCAGCCTGGCTTGAAAAGCAGCTGGAAGCCGAGAGCAATAAGCCATCAGTTGAAAGCTGAAAGCCGTGATAGCATTCGGCTTTTGGCGTCTTTTTACGGAAGTTCAGCGATGAAAGCTTTGATACAGCGGGTCAGCCAGGCCCAGGTGATGGTTGGCGACGAGTGTACCGGGCGCATTGGCGCCGGCATGCTGGTTTTGCTGGGTGTCGAGCGAGATGATGATCAGGCGACGGCCGACAAGCTGCTTGGCAAGGTACTGGGGTACCGCATTTTCAGTGATGCAGAGGGAAAGATGAACCTGAACCTGCCCCAGTCCGGTGGTGGCCTGCTGGTAGTGTCCCAGTTCACCCTGGTCGCGGATACGCGCAAGGGACTGCGCCCCGGCTTTTCCTCCGGTGCCAGCCCTGCGCTTGGCGAGCAGCTTTACGACTACTTTGTGCAGCAGGCGATGACACGCCACCCCGAGGTCGCCTGCGGACGATTTGGTGCCGACATGCAGGTCTCCCTGACCAACGACGGCCCCGTAACCTTTATGCTCGAAAGCTGAGCCCTGTGGGTACCCACAGCCGTAGCCTTCAGTCCACCGCCGGAACCGAGTCCAGCGCCGCCAGTCCACCTTCCTTGATATAGAGTTTGCAACCGGTCTTGCTGGCCGGGCGGTGCTTGGCACCGACCGGCAGACGCAGCCAGTCGTGACACTGGTACTGACCCTGCTCGTCGTTAAAGCTGCCTTCAATCACCAGTATCTCAACACCACCGGGATAGAGACGCGGCGCCAGCAGGGTGTCAGGACCCCAGCGTTCCAGCCGCATGGTTTCGGCATGTCCGGGTTCCTGGTACAGCACCTTGAACTCCACGCCGGCTTCCCCCGGCTGCCAGTCCCAAGCCTTGGTAACGACCGAAAAGTGGTGCCGGGAGCCTGCGTACTGACGCAGCTTGACGAACAGCAGACAGCCATCCTTCGAAGAGGGTGCATGCTCAAAGCCCTCGGGGTTCAGCAGGTAGCTGCCCGCCGGCCAGTCTCCTTCCTGGTCTGTAAATACGCCCTGCAGCACCAGGATCTCTTCACCATCGGGATGGGGGTGCAACGGAAATTCGGCCCCTGCGGGATAACGCACCAGGGATGTTACCTGACCACCTTCACCGCTACCCACCAGGTGCAGACGCTTGCGCAGCACTTCACCGCCCGGGCTCGGCAGCCAGGGTTCGGCGTCGCTGTGAATATGGACACGGCGGGCCATATCACCATTGACTGCTATCATTTTCGCACCCTCTTGTTGTGAGCCTTTTCGGCAAGGAGCCGGTTATGCTTTACGATTCACAGCGCCAAACCCCCGCCCTGTTGTGGCTGCTGGTATTTGGCGCCGTACTGCTCTGGTCAGCCATTGCCCCCAAAGATCGCCTGATCTGGTGGCTGGAGGTCCTGCCGGCACTGGTTGCCTTGGTACTGCTGGGCGCCACGCGGCGACGCTTTCCCCTCACGCCCCTGTGTTACGTCCTGATCCTGATCCATTGCATCATCCTGATGGTGGGGGCGCATTATACTTACGCAGAGGTACCGCTATTCGATCAGATTGCGCAATGGACCGACAGTTCACGCAATAATTACGACAAGGTCGGGCATTTCGCCCAAGGGTTCGTACCCGCTATCGTGGCACGGGAGCTGCTGCTACGCCTGCAGGTCGTCAATGGCAGCACCTGGCGCGCCTTCCTTATCACCTGCTTCTGCCTGGCCCTGAGCGCCTTTTACGAACTGCTCGAGTGGTGGGTGGCTCTGCTGAGTGACGAAGCTGCCGAGTCGTTTCTGGGCACCCAGGGTTATGTCTGGGATACCCAGTCCGACATGCTGCTGGCACTGATCGGCGCCATCTGTGCGCTGGGGCTGCTGGGCAACCGGCACGATCGCCAGCTGTCCCGATTACAGCCGCTGTAGCAGCAACTGCTCATGAACCCGGTCATTGTGCCGCAGCCAGCCGCCTGCGTGGCTGTCCCTTGGGTCATGGGATTCGTCGAGCGAGCTCCAGTGGACCACACTCTGCTGCGCAAGCCTTTCGCGAACTACGGTGTTACTCATAGATCCGGCCATTGTGCCGCAGCCAGCCCCCTTCGTGGTTTCCCCTTGGATCATGATGCGTCCAGTGGACGACGCCGCCACGGTCGTTCCATTCATATTCCCCGTAGAACTCTACCTCATCGCCTTCGCGCAGGCTGTCGATGCGCGGCGCCAGGTCGATATTGTGGGCGATGAGCAGGGTGCCACCCGCCGGTAACACCAGGATAAAGCGCTGATGCCGGCTCCCCTTGAGATCATCCTCCAGCAGCCGCGAGACCCGACCGATGCCCTGAACCTGGGTATCGCTTTGCTGCCTGGCGATCACCTGCATCAAGGCGGCATTCGAGACAGCGGCGGATTCGGACACCGGGCCTGTCGGTGCGCCGCGTTCCAGCACGCTGAAAATCCCCAGCGCCAGTACCACCAGCAACAGCCATTTTTTCATGTTGTCATGCTCCAGACAGTATCCATTGCGTACTCAATAGCGTGCAGGTTCGCGGTTGCTGCCACCTGCGCTGGCAGAGCGACATCAATGTAGTCCGTTGCGCCCTGCCAGGTGCAGCGACTGGCTAATCCTGCCAGCTAGCTCTAAGTTAGAGCTTTTAGCCCTGTGAAGCCTGCCATGAGCCGAGCCTTTGTAAAAGAAGACAGTGATCAGCCCGAGCATCTGCCCGACCGGCCGCTGAGCCCGCACCCCAATTACATGACGCCCGAGGGCCATCGCCGGATGCAGGTACAACTGCAGCAGTGCGAGCAGGATATCTCGGCACTCAAGGCCGGTGCAGACTGGGCCGCCAGCAGCCGGCTGCCGCCGCTGGAGCGGGACCTGCGCTATTTCCGCGCCCGCCTGCAAACCGCCCAGGTCATAGAAGCCCCGGCGGCCGGTGTATCCCGAGTGCGCTTTGGCAGCACCGTGCATTTTGTCGATGACGATAGTCAGGAACATCACTTTCGCATTGTCGGCGAAGACGAAGCCGATATCGCCCAGGGCCTTATCAGCTGGACATCCCCTCTGGCCCGAGCACTGCTGGGGCAAGGGCTGGGCGATGCGGTGCGATGGCGGCGCCCGGCCGGCGACCTGGAAATAGAAATTACCGAGATCAACTGAACGTCCCGCCCTCTTCAGCGCAGGGTCGCGATCATTTCCTGCCAGAAGGCCTGAGCCAGTTCGCTCAGGGGCAGATCCTTCAAGCGAATCAGATAAATAGGCACCTGGCTGCGCGAGGTGAAGTTTTCCACCTCCAGCGCCACCAGCTGGCCCGTTTCCAGCTGAGTTTGCACCATCTGCGCCGGCATCCGGGCCCAGCCCAACCCCGCCACCAGCAAGGCTTTTTTCATCTGGTAATCCCCGACATACCAGCGCTGACCGCCCGGTATCACATGCACATGATCGAACGGCGATACCGACCCCGTATCGCTGAGCAGAATATGCGGGCAGTTGCGCAGTTCAGCCTGCAAGATGGTGCGCTCGCCCGCACCATTCAGGTAGGTAGGTGCCGCCACCGTCAGCATTTCGATTGCTCCCACGCGCACAAAATCAAAACGCTCGTCCAGCCCGGTATGAGGGCCGATGGCAAGATCTGCCTTTTCCTTCAGCAGGGACTCCAGCACCCCTGACAGGTGCTGGGTATTGATGTTCAGGTGCATCTGCGGGAAACGCTGGCAGAACCCTCGCACGGTTTCGAGCCACAGCGGATAAGCGCACATGGCACTAAAGGACAACGCCAGCGACGGTGCCGTACCCTTGGCCAGGTGATGGCCCAGGGTTTCCAGACTCTGCACCTGCCCCAGCAGCTTGCGGGCTTCACGGTAAAATGCCTTGCCCGCCGGCGTAAGCGTGGGCCTGTAGCTGTCCCGGCTGAACAGCAGCAGCTCGAACTCGTCCTCAAGAGCCCGCACCGCCGCGCTTACCGTGGACTGGGTCTTGAACACCTGGCCTGCGGCAGCACGAAAGCTGCCCCGCTCCACCACGGCGACAAAAGCCCTGAGTTGCTCGTTGGTCATGCTGTGACGCCCCAGAAATATGAACGATAAAAACGATCATTATGAGAAAAACATATCGTTATCTTACGTTCATAAACCCGTCTACTCTAGCGCTAACTTCCAGCCTGACCAAGGAGCCCCTGCGTTGGATCTGACACTCTTGTGCGTCCTGGCCGCTGGCCTGGTTACCGGTTTCTCCAAGTTTTCCGTCGGCGGCATGGGTCTGTTGATCCTGCCCGTGCTGATGATCGCGATGCCAGCGCCCGAAGCCCTGGCTGTACTGGTCCCCATGTATATCGCCACTGACCTGATGGCCATCGCCATGTACCGCCGTGATATCAGCTGGCCGGTGCTGCTAGCCTTGCTCCCGCCTGCGCTCATCGGTGTATTGCTTGGTACCTGGCTGCTTGGCAGCCTGGATGCCAGCGCCTTCACACCGCTGCTCGGCGGGCTCATCCTTTCCATGATTGCACTGGGATTCTGGCTGGATCACCGGCCAACCAGCATTATGCGTCATCCGCTGGCGGCCAATATCACCGGGCTTGCCGCGGGTTTTATCAGCATGGTGGCCAATGCCGCCGGCCCGCTGTTCAGCCTTTACCTGCTGGAGCAGCGCCTGTCCAAGGACGCCTACGTCAGCACCCGAGCCTGGGGCTTCATGATCATCAACGGCGCCAAGTTGCCGATGCTCTGGACTCTGGGCCTGATCACCCAGGACAGCCTGACACTCAGTATCTATGGCCTGCCAGCCCTGGTGCTGGGCGCCAGTATCGGCTACTGGCTGCTGCGCCGGCTCAACATCGCCCAGTTCAAATGGCTGATTCGCATCATGGCGAGCCTCGCCGCCATCAAGCTGTTTGCCTTTAGCTGACAGCCTTCAGGCTAACGGCGACCTCAAGGTGTAACCGTTTAGCTATTATGAGAGCATGTACAGAGCCTCTGGCCCTGTAGTTGTCTATAGCTGACCCGGACATTTCCCATGTTGCTCACCGTGGCCCATTTCGACTTTCCCTACCAGGCACAGATCGCCCGTGCCCAGCTTGAGGCAGAAGGCATCCACGCCTGGGTCGCAGATGAATTCACCATCAGCATGCAGTGGCTATACAGCAACGCCCTGGGGGGCGTGCGACTGCAGGTGGAGCCGCAGCAACTGCAGCGGGCGCAGGAGATTCTGGCTCAGGACCGCAGCCAGGATGTGGAAGAGCAGGAAGGCTGTGAGCCGCTGATCTGTCCCTGCTGTGGCAGTGAACACACCCGCTACCAGCCGGTAGGCCGTCGTCTTGCCTTCCTGATGTTCCTGGGGCTCGACTTCCCGCTGTTCCCGGTGCGAAACGCCGTGCACTGCCAGGACTGCGGCAACCTGAGCCGGCTAGACGACTGAGGCCTCAACGGTTTTAGACCACTGTACTATTATCAACAGACGACTTGCAGCCAGCCGCGTTACTCCCTATATGGCAACCATCTGCTTTACCCATCACCTGCAACGCTATCTCGACTGCCCTTCCCAGACGGTCAGTGCTGGTACTGTGCGTGAAGCCCTGAGTGAAGCCTTTGCCAGCAATGCCCGCCTGGCGGGTTATATCCTTGATGATCAGCAGCGGCTGCGCAAAAACGTCGCCATCTTCGTCGACGGCCAGCAGATCCGGGATCGCCGCCACCTCAGCGACCGGCTCAGGCCCGACTCCGAAATTTATATCCTGCAGGCGCTCTCCGGCGGCTGACAGAGCCCTGCGCACCTGGCAACAAACACCCAGCCGAGGAGGCAGCAAGATGCAACTCAGGGTCGGTACACGCAAGGGGCTGTTTATTTTCGACCGCACGGAAGCCGGCCAGTGGCAACCACAGGCCCCGGCACTGCTGGGTGACCCGGTTACCATGCTGTTAGTGGATCCGCGCAACGGTGATCAGTTCGCGGCACTGAACCTGGGGCATTTTGGCGTCAAGCTTTACCGGGCCGCATCCGGCAGCTGCGACTGGGTCGAAGTCAGCACCCCGGCCTTTCCCAAAACAGATACCGGAGATGGCCCCGCTGTGGAGCTGATCTGGGAACTGAGCTCCGGTGGCAACAATCAGCCCGGTACCCTCTGGGCCGGCACCATACCCGGCGGGCTGTTCAAATCCACCGACCATGGCGACTCCTGGCAGCTGATCGAATCCCTCTGGGCAAGGCCCGAGCGCGAATTCTGGTTTGGCGGCGGTTACGATGCGCCCGGCATTCATTCCATCTGTGTACACCCGCACAACAGCCAGCATCTGACGCTGGCTGTTTCCTGCGGCGGCGTCTGGGAAAGTCTGGACGAGGGTGCCAGCTGGTCGCTTATCGGCCAGGGCCTGCGCGCCGCCTTCCTGCCCCCCGAACAGGCCTATGAACCCACCAGCCAGGACCCGCACCGCATGGTGCGCTGCGCCGCCGTGCCCGATCACCTGTGGATTCAGCACCATAACGGTATTTTCCGATCTACCGATGGTGGCCACAACTGGACCGAGATCACCGAAGCCGGCCCATCCGTTTTTGGCTTCGCCGTGGCGGTGCACCCCAAAGACCCAAACTGCGCCTGGTTTGTGCCGGCGGTAAAGGACGAGTGCCGTGTGCCGGTGGATGCCAGACTGGTTGTCACCCGTACCCGGGACGGCGGCCAGCGCTTCGAGACACTGAACAGCGGTCTGCCCACAGAACCGGCCTATGACCTGATCTACCGCCACGCTCTGGCGGTGGATGCCAGTGGCACCTTTCTGGCCTTCGGTTCGACCACCGGCGGCCTGTGGATAAGTGAGGACCAGGGCGATCACTGGCATTGCATCTCCAGCCATCTGCCGCCTGTCAATGTGGTGCAGTTCAGCCCCTGACCTTCCCTCCAGCGTCTGCACGTACACTGGCTTTAGCGATTCGGATATCTGGCCCTGACAGTAGCGCGCTGGCTCCATACGAATGGCAGCAACAGCCCTGACACTGCCTGCGCAACCGTCACGTCCAATCCCGCCCGAACGGCGGCCGCGGTGGTGGTCAGTCACAACAAAAAATAGATATTAAGGTTACTTGCCCATGAAACAGCGGGTCGCAAGCCCCATCGACAGACCCGAAGAGCTCAAGCAGCGCCACTTCCCCGGGATCTGCGTCGCTGTCACTATCTGCATAGCCGCGACCTTCCTGTCCCGGCGCGACGGCACACTGCCGATGCTGATAGGACTGCTGCTGGTACTGGGCTTTATTACGCTGTGCTGATGTTCTAGGGGTTACGAGACCAGCGTTCCCGTACCGGCAACGCCTGCCAAACGCAGTCAGGCCCGCACATGGGCGGGCCTGACAAAAACGGTACAGGACGATGTTAAGATCCACCGCCAGTATTGGCGGGCCGAGCTATTCCACAGCTTTTTAGCTACCGGACTTTACCTGCCGAACGATCTCCCTGGCCAGCAGGTCCGAGGCATCATATACCGGCAGTTCGGACTCGAGCTTGTCACCCAGCACAGACAGCTCTGTACATGCCACCAGCAAACATTCAGCGCCTTGCTCACGCAGGTTCGATGCTGCCGTGTTGTATTGCGCAATCTGCTCAGCCGTACTGCGCCCCGCCTTGACGTCGCGAATCAGCTGCATGACCGACTCCTGGCAAGTCGTCTGGGGGTACACTATTTCGATTCCCGCCGCTTTACACCAGGGCTCGTAGAGCTTGATCATCCGCAGCGCGCTGGATGCCAGCAAGCCCACCTTTTTAAGCTCAGGCTGACGTGCCCTGATCGTTTCTGTCGCCAGCTGAATCAGGTTAACGACAGGGACCGATACCGAGGCGGCGACTTCCTCGTAATAGTGATGTGCCGTATTGCAGGGGATGACCAGAAAGTCGGCCCCTTGCTGCTCGAGCCCCTGGGCCATTCCCGCCATGCAGGGTCCGGGGCTGATACCCGTGCCTTCGATCAGCGCCTTGATGCGAGACGGAACCTTGGGATTGTTGTCCACCAGCATGTGAATATGATCGGCGTCGTCTTCAACCGTCGTCGCCTCGATAACACGCTGCATAAGGTCAACTGTTGCTTCCGGCCCCATGCCCCCGATGATACCGACTATTTTTTCGCTCATGGAATCCTCTACATCACTCGTTTTCATTTACAGTCGCCCAACACCGCTCGCCTGCCTTGTTCCAAAGCAGCTTAGTACCCCAATAACGAGGGTAGCCATAGTGATATTTCAGGAACAAATGCCAGCAGTACGACAACAAGAATTTCGACCGCGACAAAAGGTAGCGCCTTGACCGATATTTCCTCAATCGAAACCTTGGCAATACTCGACCCAATAAACATATTCTCACCCAGTGGAGGTGTGGAGAAGCCGATTTCGCAGCAGCAGACCAAAACGATACCGAAATGTATGGGGTCGACACCCAGGCTCACCATAACCGGCAGCAAAACAGGTGTAACGATCATGATCGTCGCCAATGTTTCCAGGAACATGCCAACAAATATCAGGAAAAGAATCACGATAATCCAGATTAATGACAAGCTTCCAGTCAGATCAAGCAACGAATTGGCAATCAGTGTCGGGATATCATTTTCAACCAGAATTCGGCCGAAAGCAGTGGCAGCAAACATGATAATCAGCACCCGGCCAGTTAACCAGGTCGTTGAGTTCAGTGATTCCTTAAAGCCATCCCAGCGTATTTCCTTGTGAATGAAAATACCGACGAACAGCGTATAAAAAACAGACACTACAGCAGCTTCTGTCGGTGTAAAGAGGCCAGAATAAATCCCGCCCAGTATGACGACCGGCGCCATTATTGCCCAGATACCGTCCTTGCATGCCTTGCGCAACGTGCCCGGTGGGTGCGCCTCAGCCGCTCCATAACCTTTACGGCGGCTGATCATGTAGTTGGCAATCATCAGACCACCGGCGAGCAGTAAACCGGGGAATATACCCGCAAGAAAAAGCTTTGTAATGGACTCGCTGGCAGTTACGCCGTAGATCACCATGGGGATGCTCGGCGGAATAACAACGCCCAAACCACCGGAGGATGCCGTTAGCGCTGCCGAGTAGCTTTTACTGTAGCCTCGGTTCACCATGGCCGGGATCATCAGCATGCCAACGGCAGCGGTGGTGGCCGGGCCAGAGCCCGATATGGCACCAAAGAACATGCTTGCCAGTATCGCCGAGAACCCCAGACCGCCGGCCATGGGCCCGGCAAGCACTTCTGCGATATGAACCAGCCGGCGTGAGATGCCGGCACATTGCATCAGAGCCCCGGATAGAATAAAAGCCGGCAATGCCATGATTGGAAATGAGTCGACAGCGTTCCAGGCCGTTTGGACCAGGGAAATAAAGTCATCGCCCGCGGCCAGATACACCGCCATCGCCGAGGCGCCCAACGCAACGACAATGGGCGCGCCTATAATCAGCAAAAAACCAAACATACCGAACAATATAACGGGAGCCGTCATGTTATTTTTCCTTACTCTCTGAATTCAGCCCTTAAGCCATTCTAAGGATTAGTCTTCAACTCTTGGCGCCCAGTCTTGTCAGACTCGAGCATTTCGGCTTCCAGAGCTTCCAGATCAGGCTCGTCAACATCATGAAACTTGACACCCTTTACCAATTTTAAATAATTCACCTGAATAATTCGTATAGAGGTAAGGGTAAAAGAAATTGGAAATATAAAATAAACATATGCCATTGACCAATCCAAAGCCGGAGAGTAATAAGTAAACTCCATCATCGAACCGATTACTTCGATGCTTTTTATAGTCATAAGAGTATTAAATGCAATCCAGAAAAGATCTGCAAAAAATTCAACTCCATTACGCATTTTTTCAGGCATCATCCGCAGATGAAAGGTAACTCTGTTATGCGCTGCAACCCGTGCTGCATAAGCTGCGCCCAGAAAAACAAACCAGACAAATGCAAATCTGGAAAGCTCTTCGCTCCATGGAATTCCGTAATTGAAAACCACGCGCAGTACTACCTGAATAAACAAAATAACTACAAAAACGCATAAAAGCAGCTGGCAGACATAGTTCTCAGCATGATCCAGCAGTTTCAATATTTTTTTCATTTTACTATCCTGTTACGAAAATCATAGCCGCTGGGCCAAGTATCAAGATTATAAATCTTGCGCTGAAAACCACCTGCCAATCACTTGACAGGTGGTCATATAAAAGTAATTAGTTCAGCTGTTCTAGCACCTTATCAAAGCTTTCCTTGCCACCAATGGACTCATAAAACTCAGGCCATACTTTTTCCTTGGCAAGCTCGATCCACTTGTCTTCATCTTCCAGCTCGAATACTTCCATGCCATTTGCGACCATGTTGTCCCTGGCCTTACCGGCTTCGGAGATCTGGAACATCAAAGCATGCTGCTGCGCCTCAAGTCCGGCACGGGTCAGGATACGACGCTCTTCATCACTCATTTTTTCAAATGTCTTTTTACCGATCAACAACGGCTGCAATGAGTACATGTAATGTACTTCTGTCAGATAATCCTGAACTTCATAGAACTTCATCGTGTTGTTAACGATATAAGGATTGTCCTGACCATCGACGACCTGCTGCTGAAGGGCCGTAAAAGTTTCGGTCCATGACATCGCAATCGGATTCGCCCCCCAGGCAGCCCAGGAAGCCAGCATGATCGGGTTTTGAGGAACTCGAATTTTCAGTCCCTTGACGTCTTCCAGGTTCTTGACTGGACGCTTGGAGTTCGTCATGTAGCGGAAGTTAGAGTAAGTCCAACCCAGGATGTTAACGCCTACCTGCGTCTGTGCCAGGTTGTTCCAGCGATCACCCAGTGAGCCGGTGGTCATTTTGACTGCATCGGAGTGACTTTTCATCACGTACGGCATGGTCAGAACACCCAGCTCTTTGGAGAACGGCGTGACATTGCCAATACCCACCAGCGCCATATCCAGGGATCCGAGCCGTGCATTCTGTACCATTTCGGTTTCCGCGCCCAAAGCACCGTTAGGATACAGCGTCACCTGCATGTCACCATTCGAATAGTATTCAACCAGCTCCTTGAAGCGGCTCGCCAAGGCTCCCTGATCTGACTCGAGGGGATCACCCATGCCTAGTTTCAGAGTTTTCGCTTCTGCCATAACGGGCAGTGCTGTGGCCACAACGGCCGAAGAAATAACGAAGGCCTTAGCTATTTTTTTTAAATCAAACATGTGAAACCTCTTTTGCTAATAATGAGTAAAATGGCAATAAATCAGGAACCATTATTTTTCTTTTGTCACAGGGCCTAGAAACTAGCTTCTAGCCATTGCTTATCTCACCCATAACCTCCGATATCACAGCAGCGATCACTTCGCAGTCGTCAACATTGAATGTTAATGGCAAACGAATATCACACATGGTTGAAAGCACTTTCTCGGTAGCCGGCAGTGCCGGCGCATCCCCCAGGTAGTGCCAGCTGTCAAAGCGGCTGGTATAGCCTTTGGGGTCGGCATCACCGAACCATTTGATCTGAACGCCCTGCTCTTCACAGCGGCGAATGAATCGCGCGAAGGCCTCGGCGTTTAAGTCAGGCAACGAAAACTGCAAAGAGCTGCCGACAAAATATTCCGCTTCGGGGCGCAGGGGCACGCGTACACCGTCAATCGCTCGCAGGCGTTTTTCCAGTGCATAATATAGTTCATTCCAGCGATCGCACTGGCGATCCAGGTCACTCAGTTGCGGGCGCAGAATTGCGGCACGCAGATTGTCCATCCGACCACTGTAGTTGGGAGTCTCGAAGCGAATCTTCGCAAACACTTCAGGGGCAGGACCTACTGTATGACGGTCGTACAGCATATAGGAGCCGGAGTGCATGATGGCGCGGGCCATCACCTCCTCGTCGTCGGTGATCAGCAGACCACCCTCACCGGAGTTGATGTGCTTGTAGGTCTGGGTGCTGAAGCAGCCTACCTTGCCAAAGGTGCCACTTCTGCGTCCCTTCCAGGTTGCCCCCATGGTGTGAGCGCAGTCTTCGATGACACAGACGTTGTGGCGGTCACAGATTTCCATCAACCGGTCCATGTCCACCAGGTGGCCACGCATGTGCGACAGCATCAGGTAATGTACGTCGTCGGCCGCGGCCTTGGCTTCCAGATCAACCAGATCAATGGTGAAATCGTCGGTGGTTTCGACCAGCACAGGGACAGCCCCGGCATTGTGGATAGCGCCTGGAACCGGAGCCAGGGTGAAGGCGTTGCACAGTACCTTGTCGCCCGCCTCGACCCCGACCGAACGCATGGCAATGTGCAGGGCATAACCACCGGAGGCACAGGCGAGGCAGAACCGGCTGCCATTGTAGGCGGCAAACTCCTGTTCCAGCAGCACGGTTTCGGTAGGTTCATTACCCACTGCGTTATAACGATGCAGACGACCGCTGCGCATCACCTCAATCGCATGCTCGATCCCCGCTTCGGGAATCGGCTCCTGCTGAGTAAACGATTTGGTAAATTTAATCATTTTGCTCTTCCTAATACCGGGGTCAGTGTCCTGCACGCGTCTGGATCAGCAGTAACGCTTCTGATCGTACACTTCGAAATCCCAATCGGTATCAGGGTAGTACTTGCGCAGGCGCCAATCACAGGCACGGGCGTGGCCTTCCATACCTTCGGTGCGGGAAATACGCGAGCCGGCACCACTGAATACCAGGTTTGCCGCTTCATCAAGTTCCTGGTAGGTCAGGACCTTCATGAATTTCTGCACGTTCAGGCCACCGCTGTAGCGGGCTGCCTTCCTGGTTGGCAGGATATGGTTGGTACCCGAGCACTTGTCGCCGTGGGACACGGTGCTGCCTTCACCCAAAAACAGGGATCCGTAGTTTTTAAGCTCGGCCTTCCACCATTCCAGATCTTCAGCCAGTATCTGCAGGTGTTCACAGGCATATTCATCGCTGATCTTAACGACTTCGTCACGATTATCTCCGAGGATCACGACGCCATGGTCGCGCCAGGCGGCTTCGCACACATCGGCATTAGGCATGTCTGCAATAACATGCGGCATGATCTCGAGCACTTTTTCACCGATCTCGCGGCTATCGGTAAACAACCAGACCGGGGAGTTGGTGCCATGTTCAGCCTGGGAGACAAGGTCGACGGCAATGGTCATCGGGTCAGCGGTCTTGTCAGCGATGATGGCAGACTCAGTGGGGCCTGCGAAGACATCGATCCCTACCTCACCGAACAGCATGCGTTTGGCTTCGGCAACATACGCATTACCCGGGCCCACCAGAATATCGGCCGGCTTGCCGGTAAAGAGTCCCAGCGCCATGGAAGCAACAGCATGGACACCGCCCATTTCCAGAATCACATCGGCACCGGCCACATGCATCGCATAGGCTACAGCCGGGTTGATGCTGTCACCGCGTGGCGGCGAGCAGGCAACGATAAAAGGCACGCCTGCAGCCTTGGCGGTTGCAACACTCATGATGGCTGATGCGGCATGGGCATAACGGCCACCGGGTACGTAGCAACCGGCACACTGCACGGGCAGGACCTGCTGACCCAGGCGCACACCTTCTTCGGTTTCAATTTCGAATGACTTGAGGCTGTCTCGCTGAGCCTCGGCAAAGCGCTTAACCTGACGATGGGCAAAGTCGATATCGTCCTTGACACGCTGCGGTACCTGCGCGATCAGGGCCATTTTCTTCTCTTCAGACAGTACAAACTCACCCTGCCAGCTATCAAATTGCTGAGCATATTCGCGCAC
>JBFGZM010000038.1:0-16835 GCA_041586815.1 Marinobacterium sp.
GCAGCCGAGCAGCACGAGGGAGCCCCGGCGGATCCGTGGGAAGGTTTTAACCGCACGGTGTTCGAGTTTAACGATGTGCTGGACCGTTACGCGCTCAAGCCCGTTGCACAGGGCTACCAGTACGTGACGCCAGACCTGGTTGAGCAGGGCGTAGCTAACTTTTTCGGTAATCTGGGGGACGTGCGCACCCTGGTGAATAATGCGCTGCAGCTCAAGCTGGATGATGCCGCCAGCGATGTGGCCCGCGTTACCCTCAACACAACCTTTGGTCTTGCCGGGGTTCTGGACCTGGCAACGCCCCTGGGTCTTGAAAAACATCATGAAGACTTCGGGCAGACGCTGGGATACTGGGGCGTGCCCAGTGGCAATTACCTGGTGCTGCCATTGTTTGGGCCCAGTACTGTGCGTGATGGTGTGGCGCTGGTGCCAGACAGCTATCTCGACCCGGTGGGCGAGGTTGAGCACGTGCCAACCCGCAACAGCCTGTATGCGCTGCGCCTGATTGATACCCGTGCGCAGCTGCTCAAGTCCGAAGGTCTGATCAGCGGCGATCGTTACCTGTTCATTCGGGATGCCTATCTGCAGCGCCGGGAATACCAGGTCAACGATGGTCAGATTAACGCGCCCTTTGACGCCCAGGACTTCTGATCTTTGCGTTGCAACTTCAAGGTAATGGGCGTAGTGTGCAGGCTCATGAATATGCGGCTTTACCTACTGCAGGCTACTCTATGAGTCACCCCTGCCACCGGATTCTGCTGGTGGAATCCGACACTCAACTTGTCGACCAGATCTTTGAATTAAGTGAGCAGGTCGAGGCTTTTCGTCTTCAGATACTCAAAGCATCCGATGCCATGGCGCTCGAAAGCCTGCTGGATCACTACGAGTTTTCGCTGGCGGTGGTTAATGTGCAAAGGCTGCCACAGGACTACTCCCTGAATGACCTGTGTATCCGCTTTCATCCCAAGCCTGTCCTGGCGCTGGTGCCTGATCTGGATGCCGCACATCTGCTGAGCGGGCTGCGTGCCGGTGCCAGTGACATCTACAGTTACCGGTGCCTCAGTTATGAAGCTCAGGCTTTCGTTGCCACCATGTCGCGCCTGCTAAGTCGGGCTGCACAGCTGGAGGCAGCGCATCGTTACCGGGAGAGCCTGGAGCGCAGTCTCGATGAGCTGCGTTCGGATCAGATGGCGGCCCAGCAGGTGCAGCAGAATCTGTTGCCCGCAAAACTGCAAACCATTGGTGGTGTCAGCTTTGCCTATGACCTGACGCCATCTCTGGTGCTCAGCGGTGATTTTGTCGATGTGGCGCCGCTGGATGACCACCTCACGCTGTTTTATCTGGCAGATGTCTCCGGGCACGGCGCTTCATCGGCGCTGGTGACGGTGTTGCTCAAGAATATGACCAATCGTGTACTGCGGGCGCATCGCAGAGATACGCCCCTGACGGCATTGTCGCCGGCCTCCACGCTGTATCTGCTGAACCGCGAACTGCTCGATACCGGGCTAGGCAAGCATTTTACAATCTTTGCCGGGATTCTGGACGCGCGCAATTCGACGCTCAAGTATGCGGTGGGCGGGCATCACCCCATGCCTATTCTGAACCAGGGCGGCGAGACGCGCTATTTGTCCGGGCGGGGCATGCCGGTGGGGCTGTTTGATGAGCCGTTTTTTGATGAACATGAACTGCATCTGGCGGATGCGTTTTCACTGACACTGTTTTCGGACGGTGTGCTGGAAGTGATGGGCAAAGAGGGTTCGCTGGAAAAGCGCGAGGAGCGCTTGCGCGAGCTGGTCGCGGCGGGCGTGGTGATGCCAGACGACTTGCTGGAGTCTGTGCTGGGGTCCGCCAGTTGTCCGGATGATATTGCTATTTTGACCTTGTACCGGGGCGTTCTTGATGCGTGAAGGCTCGATATTTTTTGCCCGTGAGGGTGACAGTTACGTATTGAAGTTCGTGGGTGAAGTGCGGCTCACGCTCTGCACGACGCTTGATCGCCACCTGGAGCAGGTTTTGGCGGCCGGGGGTGTCGAGCATATTCTGGTTGACCTGACGGAAACCGATACCATCGACAGTACGTCCCTGGGCCTGATTGCCAAGCTTGCGGTGGGCGCCAGTCGCCTGTCGCTGGAGGCGCCGACGTTGGTGTCGACCAATGAAGATGTCACGCGCATTCTGTTTACCATGGGCTTTGAGCGCATTTTCCTTCTGCTGGAAACCATGCCCACCAGTCTGGTGGATCTCAAGCGCCTGCCGTTCGTGCAGGAGTCGGAAGCGGCGGTGCGGGATCGGATCATAGAGGCTCACAAGGTGCTGATGAGCCTGAATGAGGCGAACCGGGATGCCTTCGTGGACCTGGTGACTACGCTGGAGTGCCATCCCTGAGTGTGCTGTTTTGGGCAAGGGCTGGCTTTTAGGACTTTGGCCTATTGGATTCAGGCTTCAGGTCGCTAGAATTGCTTCTGTAGGCTTGGGTCGCAAGGAGGCGGTGCTCGAAAGGGATACAGGCCCGGCTACTCGCTTCTCTCGGATCTGGGAGGCGACCGGCAAGGACGCTGGGTGTGGGGCTCGATGGCAGGACGCCAGAGAGCCCTTTTTTATGTGCCGCATCCATGGTGGCGTGAATCTTCGCAAGGCCCGTTCGGGCCGGTTTGCCTGCCGCGTTTTCTGTTTTCTGTTTTCGTTTGTCCGTCGCCTGTTTCGAGGGCGAGCACTGGCGTTCTTGAGGCGGCCTCCATCGCTGGAGGCCGGGCTCGTTACAGCGCGAGCAGCAGCTTTTCCAGCTTGATCTGGTCGGCGGTAAAGTTGCGAATGCCTTCCGCCAGTTTCTCCGTTGCCATGGCATCTTCGTTCATCTGCCAGCGGAAGCTGTTTTCCACAAGGGGTGTGCGGGCAGCTGTGCCGCTTGCGGTTTGCGGGCTGAGACGGCGTGCCAGCGGGGCCTGGGTGGCATCCAGTTCCTGCATGAGTGCCGGACTGATAGTCAGGCGGTCGCAGCCGGCCAGGGCCTGAATTTCGCCAATGTTGCGAAAGCTCGCGCCCATGACGACGGTGCCATAGTCGTGCTGTTTGTAGTGGTTGTAGATGCGTGTAACGGACATCACGCCGGGATCCAGGTCGCCTGTGAAATCCGTGGCAGGTTGCTGGGTGCGGTGCCAGTCGAGGATACGGCCGACAAAGGGCGAGATCAGGTAGGCGCCAGCGTCTGCACAGGCCTGGGCCTGGGCGAAGCCGAACAGCAGTGTCAGGTTGCAGTTGATGCCCTCGCGCTCAAGTATTTCGGCGGCTCGAATGCCTTCCCAGGTGGAGGCAATCTTGATCAGAATGCGGTCTTTTTCGATGCCGGCTTCCTGATACATGTGCATCAGCTTGTGCGCTCGGGCGACTGTGGCTTGAGTATCGAAGGACAGGCGGGCATCAACCTCGGTCGAGACGCGTCCGGGTACCAGCTTGAGAATTTCCAGCCCTATGAGTACGGCAAGCTTGTCGGTCATGTTGGCGAGCTGTTGCGAGTTGTCACCTCCCTGGTCTTGAGCCCAGGCGCGGGCCTGTTCCAGCAGGGGGCGATACGCCGGGTTCTGGCCGGCCTTGAGCAGCAGGGAGGGGTTTGTGGTGGCGTCGACGGGCCTGAACTGGCGTATGGCGTCGATATCACCGGTATCGGCGACAACACTGGTGATGGCTTTTAATTGTTCCAGCTGGCTTTGCATGCTCTGTGTGTCCTTTGTAAGAAGTATTAGACCGGTATCCGTTCCATTGCCTGTCTGAGTATCTCGGGGCCGGCGCCGGGCCTGTGGGCGTTCTCGCTCAGGTAGCGGCGGAACTGCTTGCCACCGCGCTGGGCGTGAAACAGGCCCAGGATATGGCGGCTAATGTGACCCAGGTTCACTCTGTCGCCGAGTTCCTGTTCGGCATAGGCGATCATCTGTTGCAGTGCATCGATGCGGCTGACAGGGCCGGAGGCATCGCCATAGAGTCGTGCGTCAACATCGGCCAGCAGGCTGTAGGGGTTTTGGTAGGCTTCGCGTCCGACCATGACGCCGTCGACCTTTTCAAGGTGGGTTTCGCACTCATCAAGCGACTTGATACCGCCATTGATGATGATTTCAAGCTCGGGAAAGTCCTGTTTGAGGCGATAGACCCAGGTGTATCTGAGGGGGGGGATGTCGCGATTCTCCTTCGGGCTCAGGCCTTTCAGAATCGCCTTGCGGGCATGGACAATAAAGGTTCTGCAGCCTGATTTGCGTACGGTATCGACAAAGCCGTGCAGTTCTTCATAGCTGTCCATGTCATCGATTCCCAGCCGATGCTTGACGGTCACGGGTATCGAGACGGTGTCCTGCATGCGCTCGAGGCAGTCTGCCACCAGTTGCGGGTGAGCCATCAGGCAGGCGCCGATCATGTTGTTCTGTACCCGGTCACTGGGGCAGCCGACATTGAGGTTGACCTCGTCGTAGCCATGGTCCTCTGCCATGCGGCTGCACTGAGCCAGTGCCTGCGGGTCGCTGCCGCCAAGCTGAAGTGCAATGGGGTGCTCGGCGCTCTGGTAGCGCAGAAAGCGTTCGGCATCGCCGTGGATCAGGGCGCCTGTGGTCACCATTTCCGTATAGAGCAGCGCGTTGTGGCTGAGAAGGCGGTGAAAGTAACGGCAATGACGATCTGTCCAGTCCATCATCGGGGCTACAGAGAAGCGACGGTTGGGTTCCGGGCGGCTTATCACGGATGCGGGCTGGGTACTGTGCTGAAGGCTGCTGGGCATGCTGTACAACTGAAGTCTGTGGAATCGGCGAAGAGAAGCGCAGGTTGCGCGAGCCCGATTATATACCAAAGGGGCAAGTCCAGGCGACATGCTGCGAGCGCCGGCACGATGGATGTCGGTTGAGTTGAAAGACGCTATCATTGGCGGCTGCGTTTCATGCACCTATTTGCGGTGGCCGCTCTGAAGCGGGGCTATTGCCGGGCGGTGGTTTTTTAACCTGAAGGATCAGGGTTTCAATCAGTTATGTTTGTTTCGAAATATTTTCTATCGCCCTGGCGTGCGCTTTGTCAGGGCGGTTCGCTGTTTCCACGTACAACGCTGCTGCTGGCATGGCTGCTCCTGATCCTGCTGGATCTGTTTCTGGTGCGTGACGCCGCCTGGCTGGCGGACAACCTGTTCGGCAAGCGTTTTGTTGTCAATTTTGTTCTCAGTGCCCTGGCATTCTGGCTGCTGCTGTATTGCGTGCGTGGCCTGTTGCGGCGAAGGCCCTGGTTCGGGGTGGCAGTGCTGCTGTTGCTGGTCGCCGCTTATTTTGCCCAGGCATCCTACTTTGATGTTTATGGCAAGTTTGTTACGGCGTTTGATTTTCGCTTTTTTGCCGCTGACCCCGTGCTGTCGTTGCAGCTGGGGGCACAGACGGTATCGTTGTGGCACTCGGCCGGGGTCGCGGCCGCTGTACTGTTGATCCTTGCGCTGGTGATGTCGCTCGATGCCCGCCCGTCGATTCTGCGGCGCTGTCTCGGTGGGGCGCTGGCATTGCCGCTTTTTATGCTTATCACACTGAACTGGTACGGGGCCTCAAGTTTTCAGATAGCGCCGGTGGCCTACGCCGGCAGCCTTGTCAGCGCCCTGGAGTTTCAGGCCCAGGCACTGGACAAGCCGGTCAAGCCCACGCTGACTGCCCGGGCGGCAACACCAGGTGTGCCAAACATTGTTGTGGTGATCGGCGAGTCGCTGAACCGTGATCACCTGGGACTGTACGGCTACGGGCGTGACACGACGCCGCAGCTGTCTGCCATGCTCAGGCGTGGCGAGATGCTGGCCATGCAGAATGCGGTAGGGGTGTCCCCCCGCACTCTGACGTCTGTGCCCTACATGCTGACCGGGCTGCAGGGCGTGGACCCCAAAGGAGTAATCTATACCGTGCCCACCCTGTTCAATTACGCCAAGAGCGGCGGTTATCAGACGGCGCTGATAACCGCGCAGGATTTTGAGTGGCGTAACCTGGATCAGCTGCTGGTGGATGGCGACCTGGATCACTACCAGCAGGGGGTGGATTTTAGCGCCGATGTATCGGTTTCAGTCGGTGCCGATGACTTGCAGGTGCTGGAACGGGGTATTTTGCCCTATCTCAAGCGCGCGGCTGAACAGTCGGAACCTTTCATGCTGGTTGCCCAGATGAGCGGCAGCCATACCCCCTTCAGTGCCCAGGTGCCTCAGGCTTACAAGGTCTATCTGCCGGAGGACGATCCCAACGGCGTCAATGCCTATGACAATACGGTGCGTTATGCAGACCTGTACCTGTCACGGCTAGTGGAGGAGGCGCGGCGTATCGATCCCAATACCTGGGTGTTCTATGCCAGTGATCACGGCGAGCATGTCAGTGACACGGGTAGCCGCTTCCATGCCGATTTTCTTCCGGAGGTGATACGCAATCCGTTGCTGGTGTTCCCGCCTTTGGGGCAGCTGGGGGCGGTAAGGGCGGCCGTGGATGCGCCCGTCAGTGCGGCGGACATCGTGCCCAGCGCGCTGGAGTTGATGGCGATCGAGCCGGTCACTGAGCTTGGCGGGGTGAGCCTGCTGCAGCCGATTGATCCAGAGCGTATGCGCATCGTGACCGCCTATATGATTACGCTGCATAACGACCCCCGGGCTGCGCTGGTATTCCCGGATCAGTCGATCTACGACATTGACTTCAAGCGCGGCAGCGTGAAGTTAAGCGATGGTGAAACACTGATTCGCTACGATGAGCTGGATCCGAAATACAGGGGCCTGTTCGAGCCGCGACTTAACGATTCTGGAGAAGGATAATGCCCAACGAGAAGGTAACGGGGCTGGCGCGTTTCTACTATGCAACCTGTTATTCGATAAAGGGGATACGGGCGGCTTACACTTATGAGCCGGCGTTTCGCTATGAAGTTTTCGGCGCTCTGGTGTTGGTTCCGCTATCGTTCTGGGTGGCACAGACAGGGTTGCAGCTGGGATTGCTGATTGCCAGTTGCCTGCTGGTGCTGATGGCGGAAGTGTTCAACAGTGCAATAGAGGCTGTGGTGGATCGTGCGGGGCTTGAGATGCACGAGCTGGCCGGGCGCGCCAAGGATCTGGGGTCCGCGGGGGTGTTTTTTGCGCTGCTGATTCTCTTGCTGATCTGGGGCGGGGTTGTCTGGGACAACTGTCTGTCAGGGGCCTGAGGCGGGGCAGCAGAAGCAGGGTATGGGCCTGCTTCCGCTACAGGTTTCAGCCCTGGCTGAACGGCATTTCCGGCAGGTTGCGCGCGTAGAATATTTCCCGCATCTCGCGAAAAAGATTGTCGGTAATGCTGTTGATTTCTTCTTCGCTCATGCCCTGGGTGGTGGTGCCGAACAGGTACTGGTTGAGGTCGAAGTCGTTCAGCATCATCTTGGTATGGAAGATGTTTTCCTGGTATACGTTTACGTCTACCATCTGGTACAGGTCGCGGATATCGTCGCTCATGAAATTCTGAATCGAGTGAATATCATGGTCGATATAGTGCTTGATACCGTGTACATCACGGGTAAAGCCGCGGACACGGTAATCGATCGTGACGATGTCGGACTCGAGCTTGTGAATCAGGTAGTTCAGCGCCTTCAGTGGCGAAATGACACCACAGGTCGAAACCTCGATATCGGCACGGAAGGTGCAAATGCCATTGTCCGGATGGCTTTCCGGATAGGTATGAACGCAGATATGGCTTTTGTCGAGATGGGCGACGACGGAATCGGGCAGCAGAGGGCCCGGCTTTTCCGAGGTGTCGACCATGAGTGAGTCCTTCAGAGGCTCCTCCGACACCAGAATCGTGACGCTGGCGCCCTGGGGTTCATAGTCCTGACGAGCGACATTCAGCACGTTGGCGCCAATGATGTCGCACACCTCGGTGAGAATCTCGGTCAGGCGATCCGCGTTGTATTGTTCGTCAATGTACTCGATATATTCTGCCTTTTGTTCCGGAGTCCGGGTGTAGCAGATATCGTAGATACAGAAACTCAGGCTTTTGGTGAGGTTGTTAAAGCCCTGCAGTTTGATCTTGCCACTGGGTGTCAACGATCAGGCCTCCAAAAAAATAACGCGCCTCTCGGGCGCGATGGACGAATAGCTATGGGGGCTTGCCCCTGCAATGTGTCGTGATTGTAGAGCAACTGGGCGATCAGAAAAAGTCCATCGGGCCACAAAAGTCCTGCTGTACAAAAATCCATCGCTCTGGCGGTGGCCGGGTAATTTTCATCTTTTCGTTATTGCAAATCGTTATCGTTTAGATTATCGTTTTCTTGGTTCGCAAATCACCGTCAATCATCGGAGGTTGTTCCGGTGTTTGGTCGGTTCGGCGGGGGTTGCCTTTGGCGGGGTGATCTCTGTCACATTGCTTTAAGTTCAAGGCTCTTATCACGCAGGTCGTGAATGCCGGCTCTTCGGGGTCGGCTTTTTTTTTGGCTTGAAATCGGTATTGTGTGGGGGGACTGGCAGGGCATGCGCCCGGACGGGTTTGCAAGATCTGCGGATGACTAGCCGTTGAAATCGAATCCAAGCTGCTCTTCGCTGTGACCGGTAGAGCGGTAGCCCCGTTTGCGCTGCTGGCGGGCAATGCTGCTGAGCAGACGTCTGGCTTCCTTGTAGGAGTGCAGAACGGTGTGCGTCACTGTGGCTTCATCCGCGGCCCGGTCTCCCCAGCTCTGACTCAGGATCCAGTCACCGACAAGGTCCTGATACAGGCGAACGATGAAGTATTCCTGATCTTTTTGCCAGCGTACTATCAAGGGGCTTTTACCGTAGCTCGATCGGGGGGAAAATGTTGCAGTGAATGCATACCCGTTTATGTGACGCACTCGGGGTGCGTCACGCCAGCGCCGGATGTGAGGCACATCAGGCGTAACGACGCATTGAGCCCGAAACCATGCCATTTGTAAAGATCCGGAGTACAGATTGAAGTCCAGTCACCTGAATATTATTGCCGACGAAAACATCCCGGCGCTGCAGCCTCTGCTGGGGTCGCTTGGCACTATCCGCACCCTTGCCGGTCGCAGCATGACGACCGCGGACCTGGCGCAGGCGGATGTACTGCTGGTGCGTTCAATCACTCGGGTGGACCGGGCACTGCTTGCCGGCACACCGGTGCGCTTTGTAGGGACCGCTACCATTGGCACGGATCATGTCGATCAGGACTATCTGCGCGAGCAGGGTATTGCCTTTAGCAGCGCGCCGGGCTGCAATGCCGATGCCGTAGTGGAGTATGTGCTCACGGTGCTGTACAGCCTCGCCGCCGAGCAGGGCTTTGTGCTGCAGGATAAAACCGTCGGCATTATCGGTGTCGGCAATGTCGGATCCCGCCTGCAGCTTCGCCTGCAGCGTTTGGGGGTGCGACTGTTGCTGAACGATCCGCCACGTCAGGCTCAGCTGCGTGATCAGGCCGCAAGCGCGGGAGCAGCCGGGGCATTTGTGAGCCTGGATACAGTGCTCGACGAAGCCGATATTCTCTGTCTGCACACACCGCTGGTCCGCAGCGGTCCTTATCCTACGCAGCATCTGCTGGGGGCCAGGGCACTGGCTCGCCTGCGCCCTGACGCCATTTTGCTCAATGCCGGACGGGGCGCGGCCATTGACGGTGCCGCCTTGCTGGATATCGCCCGGGAGCGCCCGGATTTGACGCTGGTGCTGGATGTGTGGGAACACGAACCCGTTGTCGATCCGGCACTGGCGCCCCATGTCCGCATCGGCTCGCCCCACATCGCCGGCTACACTCTGGATGGCAAAATTCGTGGTACCCATATGCTGTATCAGGCGTTGTGCCGGCACCTGGCGTTACCTGAGCCGGCGCCTTTGCAGGCATACCTGCCGGCACCGCCGGTGTGCCAGGTCGAGGCGGGCGCCGGGCTGACCCCGCTTGAACTGATGCGCCTGCTGTATGACCCCTACCGGGACGATCGAGCGCTGCGGGCTACCCTCGGGTTGCCGCAGGCCGAGCGTGGTCGTGCGTTTGATCGTCTGCGCAAGGAGTATCCGGTACGGCGCGAGTTCGATACCCTGAGGGTAACCGGCCGGCTTGAGCCGGCGCTGGCACAGGAACTCGGGGCTCTCGGCTTCAGGGTGGAATTGTCGTAAGCTGTCGCGTTTTTAATGCGTAATGCCAACGCCGGAACCTGAATGCTGAAGTCACTGGAACAGACTGCCGAATCCCTCGATCTGGCGCAGCTGCGGCCCTTGCCGGGAGAGCGCCTGCGGGTTGAAAGTCGCACGCCGCGCAGCCGCTTTGTGTCCGAACTGATCGGCTACCGGGCCCATAGCAGTGTATTGATCGCCGCCCCGCGCACCGGTGCCCTGGCTGCCAGCGTCAATGTGGGCTCGCCGGTAACGGTGCGGTTGATGGCGGGTAATCGCATCTGTGCTTTTACCAGTCGGTTGCTGCGGGTACAGGCCCAGCCCTTCGCCTACTGGCACCTTGAATACCCCAAGGACGTGGAAGTGCGCCTGATCCGCCACTGTACCCGTGTACCGGTGCGGCTGAGAGTTGTGCTGGATACGCAGGATGACAGTCCTCAGACGCCGCCTGGTTTGCCCTGTTCAGCCCTCTGTACTGATATCAGCCTGCAGGGTGCCTGTGTTGAAACCCTGAATCCGGTTGGTTCACCCGGAGACCGGCTGTTTCTTACCCTGCGTATTTCACTGGCCGGCATTGATCAGGTGCTGCTGGTGCCGGCGCAGATCAGAAACCAGCAGGTGCTGGCGTCCGGGTTTCGCTTTGGTGTGGAGTTTCTGGAACTGGAAGAAGACAGTCGGGTGATGCTGGCCGGATTTGTCTATCAGCAGATGTTGCTGGAAACCGGTCATATCGAGGGGTAATGGTGTGCCCGCGATTGCGGGTGTTATGCGCCAGACCCTGTCGTTTATTCTATCAAGAGCAGGAGGTCGGATGTTTCGACTGGGACTGATCATCAATCCGCTGGCAGGGCTGGGCGGCAGTGTGGCGCTCAAGGGCAGTGATGGCGCCGAGACTGCGCGCCTTGCAAGGGAGCTCGGTGCCAAACCGCGGGCCGGTGAACGTGCTCTGCAGGCGCTGTTGCCCCTGCAGGGGCTGGATGTCGAGGTACTGACCTGGCCGTCTGAAATGGGTGCTGATGTGGCGCGTGAAGCGGGCTTTTCGCCCAGAGTCCTGGGACGGATAGAGTCGGGCCATACCGGGCCAGAGGATACGGAGCGCGCGGCGCTGGAGTTGGCCGCGGCGGGGGTGGATCTGATCCTCTTTGCTGGCGGGGATGGCACGGCACGCAATATCTGCCATGCCCTGGCAGACCGGGTGCCGGTGCTGGGTGTTCCCGCCGGGGTGAAAATTCATTCCGGTGTCTATGCGGTCACGCCGCGGGCCGCCGGCGAAATTGTCGCCATGCTGGTGCGTGGCGAGCTGGTCACCCTGGCGGACCAGGAAGTGCGGGACATCGACGAAGACGCCTTTCGTCAGGGGCGGGTACGTGCAAAGTACTACGGCGAATTGCTGGTACCGCAGGAGCACCGTTACCTGCAGCACGTGAAAAACGGTGCCCGCGAGGTCGAGGAGCTGGTGCTTGCGGATATTGCGGCCGACATGGTGGAGGCCATGGTTCCGGGGGTGCGCTATGTGATGGGTTCCGGCACGACGGTCAAGGCGGTGATGGATGAACTCGGTCTTAGCAATACGTTGCTGGGGGTCGATGTGATCGCAGATGGCGCCTTGATCGCCAGCGACTGTACCGCCGATCAGCTGCTGGCGCTGACCGAGGACCACGAAAGCCGGCTGATCATTACGGTTATCGGCGGGCAGGGGCATATTATCGGTCGTGGCAACCAGCAACTGAGCCCTGCGCTGCTGCGCCGCATTGGTCGCGATGGTATCCATCTGCTGGCCTCCAAAACCAAGCTCAGGGCGCTGGACGGGCGGCCCCTGATCGTCGACAGTGGAGACCCGGCACTGGATCGCAGCTTCGCAGGGCTGATGCGTATCACCACCGGCTACCACGATGCCGTGCTCTACCGGGTGGCGGATTGCTGAGCGGGCTTCTAATCTGAAGAGACGCTTGCGAGTGAGTGTTTGCCAGCGACTGAGTCTGTGCGGCGCAGCAGCAAGCGGGGTTTGGCGACCCTGGAGGTGCTCATGTTTCCCGGTCTGTTCGGATTTGTACTGCGATGGCTAGGACTGGCCGAGTGGCGTGTGCGCTCGCGCCTGGGGCTGGTTCGCAATATCTGGATACTGTCGGGCGTGTTCATGCTGTGGCTGGCACAGCCCCCGCTCATGCTGGCGGTAGCGTTGTTCAGTACCTGCCTGTCATTCTGTGTGCTGGATGAAGGTGGCTGAGTCGATATGCCAATGCAAAACGGGCGCCTCAGGGCGCCCGTTGCTGTTTGTGCGCTGAAAAAATCAGCGGCGGTTTTGCAGGGCGGCGATGCGTTCATCCAGCGGCGGGTGGGATGACAGCAGTTCCATGAAACCCTGCTTCATGTGACTGCTGATGCCGAATGCGGTCAGCTGACCCTGCAGCTGGTCGGGTACGCCATACTCGGATTTCAGGCGCTGCAGTGCCCCGATCATGGCATGGGGACTGGCAAGTGATGCTCCGGCTTCGTCGGCCCGGTATTCACGTCGACGGGAGAACCAGGCGACGATGATCGATGCGACGATACCAAACAGAATCTCAAACACAAAAGTGGTGATGTAGAAGCCGATGCCCGGGCGCGAGTCATCGCCGTCGCGGCGCAGGAAAGAGTCCACCGCATAGGCGGCGATGCGGGCGAAGAACATCACGAAGGTGTTGACCACGCCCTGTACCAGCGCCAGTGTCACCATGTCGCCGTTGGCGACATGGCCGATTTCATGGGCCAGTACGGCGCGGGTTTCTTCCTTGCGGAAGCGCTCCAGCAGTCCCTGGCTGACAGCTACCAGGGCAGCATTCTTGTTCCAGCCGGTGGCGAAGGCGTTGGCCTGCTGCGCCGGGAAAATGCCAACTTCGGGCATCTTGATGCCGGCCTTGTGCGACAGTTCGGCGACGGTGTCCAGCAGCCAGCGTTCTGCTTCTGTGCGCGGCTGGGTAATGATCTGGGTGCCCGTGGACATTTTTGCCATGGTCTTGGACAGCAGCAGCGAAATCAGCGAGCCGGCAAAGCCGAATACCGCACAGAAGGCCAGCAGGGAGCCGAGGTCGAGCCCGGTACCGCTAAGGTAGTGCTCGACCCCCAGCAGGTTTAGCGTAATGCTGGCAACGAGCAGTACGGCAATGTTGGTGGCAAGAAAAAGGACAATCCTCATCATGGTTTAGGTCTACCTGGTTGGGTGATAGGCGATAAGATGTGGTCTGGCGACAAAAGTTTCAATGCCAACGGCAATAAATAATCGTCTGGTTGCTGCCGGCCGCGGCGGCTATAATGCCGCGCTTTTCCAACAGCCGATCCGGCGGGGGGACAAGATGGAACCGCTGATCGAGACGGTCACAGAGCAATTGCAGCGCTCGGCGGGTGAAGCGCGTCGGCTGTTTCACGGCCGCGGGCACTGTTATCCGGGCTTCGAGCACCTGGTCATTGACTGGTTTCCCCCGGTTGCGGTGGTGCGGCTCTATGAAGAGGTGGACGACACCTGGTGTGAGCGCCTCTGTGCAGCCCTGGCGCAGGTGCCGGGTATCGAAGCCCTGGTGGTGCAATCCCGCGGGCGTGGCCGTGAAATGCGCAATGACATCGCCTGGGGCGAGGTTCCGCAGCGTCTGGTGGCCGCAGAGCTGGGGCTGAAGTACTGGGTGTCGCCGTTGCAGAATCAGAACAGCGGGCTTTTCCTCGATATGCGCGAGGGGCGTCGCTGGGTGCGTGAGCATGCACAGGGTGCCCGGGTGCTCAACCTTTTTGCTTACAGCTGTGCCTTTTCGGTGGCGGCTATGGCGGGTGGTGCTGCCTCGGTGGTGAACCTGGACATGAGCCGTGGCGCCCTGGCGCGAGGGCGTGAGAATCACCAGCTGAACGAGCAGGATCAGCGGGATGTGCGCTATCTGGGGCATGATCTGCTCAAGTCCTGGGGCAAGCTGCGCAAACTCGGTCCCTATGACCTGGTGCTGGTGGATCCGCCGAGCTTTCAGCCGGGCAGTTTTGTGGCCGAGAATGATTATCGCAAGGTCGTGCGGCGCCTGCCTGAGCTGACCCGGGTCGGCAGCCGTATTCTGGCCTGCCACAATGACCCGTTGCACGACACCGGCTTTGTTTGTTCGCTCATGGCCGAGGAGTGTCCGCAGTTTGTCTTGCGTCAGCGGCTGGACAACCCCGACGACTTTCCCGAAAAGGACCCGGAGCGCGCGCTCAAGGTGCTGCTGTTCGAGCGGGAGGTCTGATGGACATTATCTGCCTGGACTTTGAAGCCAGTGGCCTGGGGCCGCGCTCCTATCCCATCGAGGTTGCCTGGCGTGATGCCGGCAGCGGCGAGCAGGACAGCTTTCTGATCGACCCGCAGACGGTGCCAGGCTGGACCGACTGGGATGAGCGGGCGCAGGAAGTTCATGGTCTGCGTCGAGAAGAGTTGCATGCCCAGGGGCTTGAGGCCGCAGCAGCCTGCTGGCGATTGAATCGGGCGCTGGAAGGCAAGACGGTCTACTGCGATGCACTGGAGTTTGATCATTTCTGGCTGCGGCGCCTGTACGACGCGGCCCAGATGCGGCCGCTGTTCCGGCTCAGGGGGCTGGAGGTACTGTTAAATGCCGAGCAGCGTCAGCGGTTTGTCGATGCGATCGAGTGTCAGGACCGCCGTCACCGCGCGCTGGATGATGTGGCGGACCTGATCAGCGCCCTGCACCATGCCTATCAGGCGCCCTGAGTTGCGGGCGCAAGGTCTGGTGCTCAACTTCAATCTGGCGACACTGAAGGCTGAGGGGGTCAGGTGACTCAGTGCCGCGCCGGGGGTGTTGAGGAGGCTTCAGGAACGGCTCAGGTGTTCAGGGTCAGGCCTTCGATCTGGCCGCGGATGGCATCGTACTGGCCGGTCTCTTCGGGCATGAAGTACAGTTTGTAGTAGCCGCGATCCACCAGGTTGCCCTTGTTGCCGTGGATGGTCTCCTTGTAGGTGGCGTGCAGGTAGCTCATCTGCAGGTGGATGACCCTTGTGTGCGGCTGTACGGTAAACGGGTGATTTTCCAGGTCGTAGCGCTTTTTGGCTTCCCTGATGGTGTAAAAGGACACTTCGGTGACGTGATTCAGGTTGATCAGAAAGTTGGAAGTCACCGGAATCAGGCGCTGTTTCTCCAGCCCGTTGTGTTCCATGTAGATGCCGCTATTTTTGTTGATCTTGATAAACATGATTGACGAACCTCTCCGTGTTTTCGACTGCGAACAACAATTAAGACAGTTTAACAAAGGCTGTGTGACAGCTTAGCAGGTTGTTGAAAGAATTGGTCTTTTTGCAACATGCGGGATTTCTATGCGTTCTGTTCGCGTGTTTCAAGTGCCAAGTTGGCCTGCTGCAGGTGCCAGTGCCGGCCATCCCAGGCGAAGTGCTGCAGTCTGCTGTAGTCAAGCCTGACCGGCGCCTTGCCGCGCAGGTCCCACTGGCAGGCGGCAGCCAGCAGCGCCCGTATCACGCCCTTGTGGCAGACGGCGCCGGCGTACTCAATGCCCGCAATGCGCAGCGATTCGGCCCAGCGGTCGAGACGCTGTTGTACCTGGCGCGGTGATTCTCCACCCGGCGGATGCAGATCCAGCCCCCGGGCTTCCATGGTTTCCATGCCGGCGGGATCCCGTGACCGCAGGTCTGTTATGCGCAGGCCCTCCCAGTCGCCCCAGTCCATCTCGATCAGCGGCGGGGCAACAGAGGCATCGAGGCCCAGGCAGGCGGCCGTTTCACGGGCTCGCAGCAGGGGGCTGCTGAACCAGTGCCAGCGTGTGAAGCCCTCGGGCAGTCTGAGGTTGCGCAGTTGTTGCCGGCTGGCCGGCAGCAGGGGTTCGTCATGGTGGCCCTGCAGGCGTTTGATCCGGTTCCACTCGGTGGGACCGTGGCGCAGGCAAACCAGTTCGAGCATGGATTCAGGCATGCAGCAGAGGCTCCAGTTCAGTGCGCAACACGGCGGCTGCGGCCTGCAGCGAGTGCTGCCGGACAATGGTGGAGAGGCTTGCCTCCCGCCAGCGCTGGCGCAGTGCCGGCTGTGCCAGTGCCGCAGCCAGGGCGCGGGTCAGGGCGCCAGGATCCCGCGGCGCAACCAGCTGGCCGGTCAGGTTGTGATGCACCACCGCGGACACGCCCCTTTCGTTGCCGGCAATCACCGGAAGCCCCTGGGCCTGGGCTTCCAGCAGTGCCATGCCAAAGGCTTCATTGACCGCCGGCCAGACCATGAGGTCTGCGGCCCGCAGCAGGGGTGTCAGCTGGCCGGGGGGCAGCTGGCCCAGAAAGCGCACACGGGCATCCTGCCCAAAGGCGGCCCTGACCTCACTCCGGGCGCTGCCATCACCGACAATCAGCAGCTGGACGTCGCTGCGCAGTTGCGCAAGGCTCGCCGCCAGTACCCGGTAGGATGCCAGCTTGTCGCCCGGGCGCATCATGGCCACGCTGATTAGCCAGGGTTTGCCAGCATCGAGTTGCCAGCGCCGGGCCAGGGTAGCTCTGTCTTCGCAGGCCATGGGTTGATCTTCGAGGGCGATAAAGGGGGGCAGCCGGACAATGGGCGCGCTGGGGCCCAGGCAGTTTTTGAGCCCCTCGCTGTCGGTGGGATTCAGAGTAAAAATGCGTTTAGCCAGGGCAAGTGCTTCACCCACACTTTGGTGAGACAGCGCCCAGGGCCCGTTGGCGCGGCTTGCCGCCCAGGACGCTTCGGCGCAGACGTAGGGGATGCCCAGTTGCCGGCACACGGCGGGGCCA
>JBFGZM010000039.1:0-16825 GCA_041586815.1 Marinobacterium sp.
CACCAGAGGCTCACGCTCTTGCGTGCGTGTACTGTACCCGACCGATGGGGACCAGGTCGTTGGCCGCCTCGCGGAGACAATCTGCATCTTCAGCAGTAAAACCACCACAGAGCTCTATCTGCTGTTCATGCTTGGTGAGCAGCTCCTGGGCCACCAGAATCGCTTCGTCGACAGTCTGCACCCCGGACACCGCCATATCAAACAGCGGCGTCTGAATGCGGCCATGATGCTTAATGATCTCCAGGTCCGGCCCCTTGAGGAAAAAACCATATCGCGCCGACCGTTGGACATGGAGCCGGATTCTGGTGTTTTTCTTTTGCTTTGCCGTTACAGACGACGGAACCGCCGCCGGCCGTTGGGTGCTTGGTATTCGTATTTACGTGATGCCTTGTTTACTTTGTCCTGTGAGGAACAAATGCTTTTCCCAGAGCCTCTGCCACTTCCCGGCAGGTAACTGCGCCTGCGTGGATATTGAGACCATTGGCAAGATGCGAATCTCGCCGGATCGCTTCTTCCCACCCCAGGTCTGCCAGCGCCAGAATGTGCGGCAGGGTGGCGTTATTCAGCGCCAGGGTGGAGGTGCGTGCCACCGCCCCCGGCATGTTGGCAACGCAATAGTGCACCACCTCATCAACGATATAGGTCGGATTTTCATGGGTGGTGGCGTGGGAGGTTTCAAAACAGCCCCCCTGATCGATCGCCACATCCACCACCGCAGAACCCGGTTTCATGCGCCTGACCATCTCGGCGGTCACCAGCTTGGGTGCCGCAGCTCCCGGAATCAGGACACCACCAATCACCAGGTCAGCCGAGAGCACATGCTCTTCCAGAGCCGCCTTGCTGGAGTAAACCGTCTGTACCTGGGTGCCGAACTCCGATATCAGCCGGCGCAATACATCAACCGAGCGATCCAGTACCACCACCTGGGCGCCCAAACCGAGGGCCATGCGCGCTGCATTACTGCCCACCACACCGCCACCGATAATAACGACCTTGGCAGGCTCAACACCCGGTACCCCCCCGAGCAGCATGCCACAGCCACCGCGGGACTTTTCAAGACAGGCGGCACCGGCCTGGATGGACATGCGCCCGGCGACTTCGGACATTGGTGCCAGCAGTGGCAGTCCGCCACGCTCGGAGGTAACCGTTTCATAGGCGATGCAGGTGGCGCCACTGGCCAGCAGATCATCGGTCTGGGCCAGGTCTGGCGCCAGGTGCAGGTAAGTGAAAAGCAACTGACCGGGGCGCAGCTTTTTGCGTTCTACCGCCAGCGGTTCCTTGACCTTGACGATCATCTCGGCCTTGGCAAAGACGTCTGCTGCCGTCGCGGCGATGGTTGCGCCAGCCGCGACATAATCAATATCGGCGAAGCCAATACCTTCGCCCGCCTGGGTTTCCACCAGTACCTGATGACCGCGGCTAGCCAGCTCCCGCACGCTGGCCGGAACCAAGCCTACACGGTACTCGTGGTTCTTAGTTTCTTTCGGAACTCCGATTAGCATCGCCAGCACTCCCGTCATTGTTTTTGTGGCCGATTGTGAGCCAACACCCAGTCCCGTTGCGGCGCCCTGGGTGCCGGTGATCAAATAGCGAACGTTTCAGATCTGCTTGGTTGTATATTAGGAGGGAGGAGCAATTGCAGGTAGAACCAGTTGCCGAACAAATGTTCGGCCAGACTGGACCTGCGCGCAGTGGCGCCAACAGTCAAAGTCACGGAACCCTCGCACGGCGGGCCTTTCAGGGCGGAAAGTCGTATTCGCGGGAGTTCAGGACAGGGACGATAACAGGCACTTTATCACGCTATAAAGTGCAAAATACGACTGCACCCGGGAGGTAGCGGCAGCGACGGTACTAAAAAGGTACATTTGGCAGAGCATTCAAGGCAAATCATATTACTGTGGTGGGATCTTTTCACATTATCGCCCACGGCGACACTGCACAATTCACGACAGAATACGTACCTCATATGGCACACCGGTCGCACGCGATCCGACCGGCGCGGCAATCAGATAGCCACATCCAGCAGGTATTCATAGGCCTGCGCCACAGTGTTACGCGCAATGTTTAGTAGCTTGCGACTCGATGGCAAGGATGAATCCAGGGGAAAGTTGCCTGCAATGACAACCCTGTGATCGCCAGTCGCCTGGAAAGTATGGGTGCGGTGGCGCTGTTGCCCATGGGCGCCCAGCCGGATTCGCGCCTGACTCGGTACAATCAGGGCAACCTGCGACGGCTCATTGATCGGGCCGGCATACCGATTCTGCTCGGTGACATCAGCAGCGCCTCGGATGCAGAGGGCAATGGAGCTGGGTTGTGATGCAGTGACAACAGACAGAGCCATTGCCCAGGAGCCAGTCCTGATGGCTCAGGCCATGCGCTTCGCCGTTCAGGCAAGCCGCCTGGGCTACCTGGCTGACTAGCCGATACCCTGCGCCTGGGCCAGCCGCTGCTTGGGCACCGAGAGGTCGCCCATGGGGCGTGTGCGGCGCGAAGCATGGTAGTACTCGTTAAACACCTCAAAATAGGCATCCAGTACCCCCGCACTGTGCGTATCGCCAATCTGCTCAAGCAGCGCAGCCGCCACTTCGCAGGTGCACAGATGATGATCTGCGGCCTGGGTGCGCAGGTCATAACGCGTTTGCCGCAGGGTGCGCGGCTCAATCACCGGTACCTGATCCAGATAGCGGCTGTGTCGGAACATCCGCCGCGCCTGGCGCCAGGTGCCGTCCAGAATAATGAATACCGGCTCGCGGCCCGCCTTGGGCTCGAACTCCACCATGCGCTGGTCGTAATCCGGCGCCGCCGGAAACACCAGATAGGGATCCATGGCAGGGTTGGCGAGCTGTTCCAGCAACTCGGGCTCAGGCTCGGTGCGGCTCCATTGAAAGGTACGCGAGCCGGCAATGGTATCCAGAATCAGCCGGCCGGTGTTGGTGGGTTTGTAAACCTCGTTGCGGTGAGTCAGCAGCCAGAAGCGTGCCTGTGCTTCCACCTGCACGCGGTATTCGCAGATACAGCGCAGCTGCGGTAACAAGCAGCGATCACAGCGCGCGATTTTCGAACCGCGGGCGACAAAGGGTTTGCGCGGCGGCGCGGACAAAAAAGACATACGGGAAACCGGTTCATCTGCAGGCAGGAATCTGGGGCTGGATAATACCGCGTTCAGGGGCCTGCTGCACAGCCAGGTACGGCACCGGCAAACAGCCGCTGTAGCGAAGCTTACTGCAGGGTCTGGCTGGAGGGTTGCGCATCAAACAGTTGTGCCGGCGCGCCCCAGTCCAGCGACTGACACCCCCGATGCAGTAGATGCAGCACCTGATGAAGCTCGGCGTAACTGAGCACACTGGTTGCTGCAGCCTGGCCGCCGTCACCGGTAAAGAAGCTCAGCTGGTAGCGCCCGTCACGAAAACTGGCGTCAAGCCTGTGCAGCACTGCCGCCTGCTCCCGCGTCTGCAGGGGGGCTTCGTGTACCTGCATCGCCTCGCGGGCCTGCTCATGCTCAAACTGCGCCATCGCCTCCCGGTGCTCCACAGGGCTGCGGCCGACCTGCCTGGAGGTTTGCTGAATCAGCTGATCCGAAGCCCCCAGAATGCGCAGACACAGACGTCGCGTTAACCAGAAATCGACCCGCGGCTGACCATTACTCATATTGCCGATCAGCCGGATACGATCCTCGCTCTGGTCGTACTGAAAGGTAAAAGATCCAATACTTATCATGTTCCCACCCTACCCCCATCGCTGCAAAGGGGTCAACATCGACCCCCGGCGAGACTTCAATCTGTCCCGTTCAGGGCAAATCATGCATGCGGGCCAACCTCGCCCGGCCAGCCTCCGTGATGCAAATCCGGTAGAAAGAAGCTAATAGATTCAATATGTTATTTATTGATGTTTGACAGGATTCCAGCACCTACTCTAGTATCGGTTCCATCCAAACAAACGTATGAATCACGCTGGAGGCAACAGGATGTTAGATCGGTACGAGCTCGCACCTGATTGTCCTGGCACCCCCAGCGCCCTGTCGCAGGCTCGCAGCGCCCGCCCAAAAAAGCACCCGGCCCGGGGGCTGAGGTGGGGCGCGATCGGGCTACTGATATTGACCACTCTGCTCGCCGACGCCCTGGCACTGGCTCCCAGGGCTGCAACCCAGGAGCCGCTGACCCTTGGCATACTGCCTAGACGCAATGCTACCCTCACGACCGAACTGTTCAGCCCCCTGGTAAAGTACCTCAGTACGGCACTCGGACGTGAGATACAGCTGGTCACATCCAAAGACTTCGACTCCTTCCAGCAGGACGTTAAGGATAGCCGCTTCGATATAGTGCACTACAACCAGTTTCACTATGTGCGCTCATCAGCCGAATACCGCGTCATCGCCCACAATGAGGAATTCGACCGCAGTACGGTCGCAGGCGCACTCTACGTCAAGCAAGATAGCGGCATCACCCGGGTTGAGCAGCTACGCGGAAAGAGGATTATTTTTGGCGGCGGCGAAGATGCCATGATGAGCTATATTCTGCCGCGCTATCTGCTGCTGCAGGCCGGCCTGAAGCCCGGGGACTATCAGGAAGCCTTTGCCAAAAGCCCTCCCAACTCTCTTATCGCGCTCTACTACGATGAAGCTCAGGCAAGCGGGGCGGGCGACATACTGATCGATCTCAAGGTGGTCAAGGAAAATGTGGACACCGACCAGCTGAGGCACCTTGCCATCACCGAACAGCTGCTGCACCTTCCCTGGGCGGTTCTTCGCACCATGACGGACGACGAGGCAATGCGGATTCAGGCTTTGCTCACCGGCCTTGGAGCCAGCCCCGAAGGCCAGGCTATCCTGAAGCAGGCCCAGATGACCGGTATCGGCGTTGCCAATGACGACAGCTATGCCCCCCACAGACGCATCATCGATCAGGTCATGCCGCCCAGCCAGGATCGTCATTGACGACGGAGCCCAGACGTGCGCCTAGCTACCAAGTTTATCTTTATTGTCAGCGGCATTCTGTCTCTTACACTTGCACTCAACGCCTACTACTTTATCCACAGTCAAAGCCAGCTTCTGGAGCAGCAGCTCAACGAACGCGGACGCGTACTCGGACACCTGATTGCGCTGATCAGTCCCGAAGCGATGCTCAGCTTCGACTTCCTTACCCTTAACGAATATGCCCGCGAAGTCTCGCGCCAGCATGACGTTGTCTACGGCGTCATTGTCAACGACAAGGGCACCCCTCTTACCTCCTATTTCAACCAGCAGGATCCCAGGGTGCTGGATGCGCTGCAAGCGCTCGGGCTGGATGGGGAAACGGCGCCCCTGACGCCTCCGAAAACAGCTCGCGTGATAGCACGGCTGTCATCCAGCCTGTATGACCTGCTGCCAATGGAATTCCCGATCAGCCACGGCGAGCGCCCGCTGGGACAGCTCAAGGTCGGCATCAGCCGCGAGCAGCTGAATGCCCAAATCCGGAGCCAGCTGCTGATTCAAAGCTCGATTTACGGCCTGATTATCCTGTTTCTGTGCAGCGCTATCTTCTGGGTATTCCGCTATAACGTCATGGGGCCGGTGAATCGGCTGATGGACGCTTCCCGCAATGTCGGTCTGGGCGAGCTGGAAGAAGTGGCGGTCACCTCCCGGGACGAACTCGGCAGCCTGGCTGAAACGTTCAATAGCATGATTAACGCCATCCGCGAAGAGAAGGACAAGCTGCACTATCAGGCCAATTACGATGCTCTCACGTCCCTGCCCAACCGCATGATGGCCATCGACCGGCTGGATCACGAGCTGCGCCTCGCCAGACGGCACAACGAACTCGTGGCAGTGATTTTTATCGATCTGGACAACTTCAAGGTAGTCAACGATACCATGGGCCACGCTGCCGGCGACGAACTGCTGGCCATGCTGAGCTCGCGTCTGCTGTCCCGCCTGCGGGATGTAGACACCCTGGCACGCCTGGGCGGCGATGAGTTTCTCGTTCTGCTACCTCGGGTACAGACCCTTGACGAGGTCAAGCAGATCGCAACGCGGCTGCTGGAAGCCACTTCCGAACGGCTGATGGTGCACGGCCGGGAAGTCATCGTGCACTGCAGTATAGGTATTGCGCTCTACCCGGACGATGGCACCAGCGCCGAAGAGCTTATGGCCAACGCCGACAACGCCATGTACCAGGCGAAAGCACCCAGCCACCTTCCAATCTGCTTCTTCACCCAGGAAATGAACGTGCGTGTGCGCGAACGCCTGCAGCTAGAGCAGGATCTGCACCTGGCGGTTGAGCGCGGGGAGCTGGAACTCTATTTCCAGCCCATCGTTCAGGCCGGGCAGTGCCAGCCGGTCGGGGCCGAAGTACTGCTGCGCTGGCAACATCCGCAAAACGGCATGATAAGCCCGGCAACCTTCATACCCCTGGCCGAAGCCACCGGACTGATCATCCCCATCGGCGACTGGGTACTGCAACAGGCCTGCTCGCTGTTGCGGCACTGGCTCGACCTGGGGCTTTCACCCGGCGCCCTCGCGATCAACATATCCCGCCTGCAGTTGCAGGACCGGCTGGTGACAGTAATCCGCGATCTGGTTACGGAGTACCGCATCCCGGCGAACATGCTCGAACTCGAAATGACAGAAAACATTCTGCTCGACGATCATGCCCAGGTGAGCGAGTCCCTGAACCAGCTGCAGGCCATGGGCCTTAAGCTCAGCCTGGACGACTTTGGCACCGGCTACTCCTCCCTGAGTTACCTGCGGCGTTTCTCTTTCGATGCCCTCAAGATCGACCGCAGCTTTATCCAGGGCCTGCCGCAGGACCAGGATGGCTGTGCCCTCATCGGCGCCATCGTGGTCATGGCACACAGGCTGGGGTTGCGAGTGGTCGCCGAAGGTGTGGAAACCGCAGAGCAGCGTGATTTCCTGCGCCAGCAGGGTTGTGACTTTCTGCAGGGTTATCTGCTGGCCAGGCCCATGACGGCCAGCGCTTACCAGAAAACCCTGCCGTGCTTTTCACCCGCGACAGAGTAACGACAAGGAGATGTAAGTCAGCATGCAACAACCCGCCCATTCGCCGGCAGTATTGCGCGCCAGAGCCGCCCGCAAAGAGACACTGAGCGCCGCGATCAGACCGCTGTCAGGTGCCACGCTGCTGTTGCTGTTTGTGCTCTGGGCGCACCTGGGATCGGGTCTTGTCACCTTCTCCCATCAAACCCGCACAGAACCCGGCTGGGCAGACTTTCGCCAGACCTATCAGGTCGACAGCTTTGGCCGCGATGGCTATTTTGTACGGGCCGTGCAGAACGGCTACAACCTGACCCACCACACCCCCGACTATGCCTGGCGCTTTACCCGCAAAACCAACACAGATGCCAACAACAGCTGCAGCAGCTGCCACAGTAATGAAGATCTGGCCTACTCCCTGGTCAACGGTGACCGCTTCGTTCCCGAACTGAATCGACGCGTTTCCTTCGAGGAAAGTGTGATGCGCTGCTACGCCAAGCACCTGGATGGCTTTGTTCCCACAATTTATGACCCTGCGGTACGTGATGTGCGTATCTTTGCCCGCATGGTGGCCCATCATCTGCAACTGGGCGAAGGCAGCCTGGGAGACACCCCCTGATGCAGCTGTCCAGCGGAACCGTAAAAGCTATCCAGATCTTGTTGCTGCTCGCCGGACTGGCGGGGCTCTATGGCGTCGCCCTGAGCTATCACGATGAACGGGAACAGATTCGTCAGAGCGAAGTGACACTCACCCCGGGCTGCCAGGCCAAGCTCGAAAGCTATAACCTGAAGCCCGGCGACTATTACATATCGCCCTACAGCGAACAGAAAACCGGCCAGCAGGTGCTCAAGCAGGGCTACAGCCCCGAGGATGTCAGGGCCATACAGCGCGGCTGCAATATCATCGACGATCTCCAGGGTCAGCATGCCCAGGACACCCCGCAGGAGCGCTGGAATTCGACACGTTTTGTGCGCGGCAACCACACCAGCTGTGACCACTGCCACCAGGGCATTGGAGACAAACAGGGCCCCGACGGTACCCCCCAGGTCGGCTCCCTGAGCCTTGGAGCCTCCTGGGTGATGGCGGACATGTACGACCGCTTCACCGGCATCCTGCTGCCCTATGAGCTGCGTCAGATGCAGTGTTATATCAACTCATCCAATGGTTTCAAGCCCAATATCGCCGACGATCTGGTTGCCGATGTCACCGCCTACAGCCGTTTTCTGTCCGCGGCACTGGATCTTCGCATCGGCAACCGCTACCCCGAGCAGGGTATCGACGAGGTCACCGCGTCCATGACCGACAAGCGTGGCGACGACTACGTCCGCGGTCAGTCACTCTTTCGCGAAAAGTGTGCCGCCTGCCACGGCCCCCAGGGACTCGGCACCGTCGTGAACAATCAGGTACTGTACCCCGCCGTCGCCGGACCGAACGCCTTCAACCTGCAGTCACGCAACAACTTTTCCTTTGTGTCCACCATTCTGCCGGGCTTTATCTGCCGCAACATGCCACTGGGGCAGGAGGGCACACTCGAACCCCAGGAGTGCCGTGATATCGCCTTCTATATCAGCAACCTGCCAAGGCCCGCAGGCGACAAGCAGGGGCCTTTGGCCGCCGCCTGGCAACAACTGATGATGTTTGTCATGCCCCCCCTGGTGGCTGCCGTCGAAAACCTCCACGGCAACAAGCCGTAACCCAAGGATCAAGCATGCACGCCTCCCTGACGACCCGCGGCAAAGACTACGCTATCGGTAACAGCCTGCTGGTCGGACTCACCCTGGCGGTAGTAGTACTGCCCCAGGCCATCGCCTTTTCCACCACCCTGGCGGGGCTGCCACCCTATTTCGGCATCTACGCGGCTATCTGGGGCGTGCTGTTCACCGCCCTGCTGAATCCGTCGCGGGTATTTCACGGCGGACCGAACAGTGCCATGTCAGCGGTGATCGGCGTGACACTGCTACCTGTGGCGCCGCAATTCGGCAATGACTATATCGGTTATGCCCTGAGCCTGATTTTGATGGCCGGCGTGTTCCAGCTTTTTTTCCTGCTGATACCGCCATTGGGCCGAATGCTGGATTTCCTGAGCGAACCGGTCATAAATGGCATGATCTGCGGCATTGGCCTGTTTCTGATTTTCAAGTCCTTTGCGGGCTTCGCCGGGCTGCCTATCAACACCGAGGCCGAATGGCCACTGTGGATTGCCTGGCATACCTTCCTCGCGATGCTTGAAATTGGCAACATGCACGCCATCCACATCGGCCTCGTGACGCTGATTGTGACGGTGCTGGCGCGGCAGTTTAGGCCGCTGCGCAATGCTGCCATCCTGCTTGGGATTATTGCCGGTACCCTGCTGTCGGAATATCTCAATAGTCGCTACGGGCTGGAAAATACCCTGATCGAACAGACCGCCGACATGTCAGCCATTGGTTTCATTTTCCCGTCTGTCCCGCTGTTTACCCAGGAAGCCATGCCCGACCTGATCAGTATTATTCCCGGCGCCATTACCCTGGCACTGTTGGGACTGTTCCAGACGGTCGCCGCCATGCGCCGCATGAACCGCAAACAGGGTCACTATATCAGCGCACGCCACGGCATCTTTGCCGACAGCCTCAGCAACTGTCTGCTGCCCTTCATTTCATCAATGCCAACCTGTGCGTCGTTCAATCGCATGTGGCTGATGCATGCCATGGGCGCCATAAGCCGCCTCGCTGCGGTGTTTTCAGGCCTGATACTGCTGTTGCTGGTACTGTTTTTCTCTGACCTGATCGCCATCATTCCCATCCCTGCCATGGCCGCCACTATCATGATAGTGGGCGCCAACATGATCAAGTGGTCTGATATCAAGCCCCATTTCCACAACCTGCCCGAAGGCGTCGTATTCGCGGCCTCCTTTGCCTCGGTACATGTCTTCGGGCTCTTTGGCGCAGTTATCTGTGGGTCCCTGCTGGCACTGGCCTACGCGAAATGGGAAAAAGCCCACCCCAATGTGTCGCTGGAGGGCAATATTCTGCGTATCAAGGGAAATATCTATTACGGCTCACTTCCCGTCATCGAATCCCTGTTTCACAAGGCCGTGAAACAGGTAGATGAGCTGGTGGTGGATTTCTCGGCCGTGCATCACATAGACCCGGAGGGCGTGCGCTGGCTGGCCGAACTGAGAGGACATGACAAAGTCCGCTTCATGGACAGGCGCAGCGGCATGGACAGGCGCACAGGCAAGCGCGTGAAACACAGCAAAACGGACAGGCGCCAGCGGCGCGTGCTTTGACCAGCGCCTCTTGAGCGGGCAGTGCGCTATGGCGGCGTCGTGCTTCAGCCGCCCGTCATGTTCATGAAACGGACGATCTGCACATCACCTTCATTACTGAAGTGATGGCGTTCCGGCTTGTGCACAATGGCATCGACAATGGCGGCCTTGAGCCGTTCGGTATCCCCAGGATAGCGGCGCAGCAGCGCCTTGAGGTCCAGCGAGTCCTCGTTGCCCAGGCAGAGCAGCAACTTGCCTTCCACCGTCACGCGTACCCGGTTGCAGTCACCGCAAAAGTTGTGGCTATGGGGTGATATGAAACCGACACGGCTGTTGCTGTCCGCCATTCGCCAGTATTTCGATGGCCCTCCGCTGTTCTCGGTTGTCGGCAGCAGCGGATAGTGTGGCTCAATCAGAGCCCGAACATCGTCGCTGGAGCAAAACGTCTCGGCCCGGTCGTGCTCGGAGATCTGCCCCAGAGGCATCTCCTCGATAAAGCTGATATCCAGCTGACGATCCCGGGCATAGGTCACCAGATCCTTGACCTCATCGTCATTCCGCCCCTTGAGAACGACAGCATTGAGCTTGATGCGCTCAAAGCCCGCCTCGCGGGCAGCTTCGATGCCATCCAGTACCTGCTCCAGGCGCCCTGTGCGGGTCAGGCGCAGGAAACGTTCCGGCTGCAGGCTGTCGAGACTGATATTCAGGCGATTCACACCTGCGTCCACCAACTGGGCCGCATAACGGCGCAACTGTGAGCCGTTGGTCGTAACGCAAAATTCCCGCAGGCCATTCAGCTTGCCAATACCGTCAAACAGACTGATGACATCCCGACGTACCAATGGCTCGCCACCGGTAAGGCGAATTTTGTGCACACCCAGCTCGGTAAATGCCTGGGCGATGCTCTGAATCTCTTCCAGCGACAGCACTTGCTGGCGCGGCAGAAATGTCATGTCTTCAGCCATGCAGTAGACACAGCGAAAGTCACACCGGTCCGTCACCGACATCCGTACATAGGTAATCTGGCGTCCGAAAGGATCAATCAATTGCTCAGTCGCCACAGGGCACCTCGTGGTCACTTCTTGTCATTGTTACCGGCCAGACTATCTGTATCGGCAGAATTGCAGCTACGATAACACGTTGCACAGATTCTGTCCGGTACCAGAAGCGACACCCGGGCGGCCATATCTGGCACACGAATCACTGATAAGAAACCGGCAAAACGAAAAAAATGCAGGCTCTGGAGCGGAGTACTGCTGGGCGCCGCGTCGGATAAAGCGCGGATGGGATCAGGTGGCGCTTTTGCTGCGTGTTTGACTGCGGCACTTTAAAAAACGAGTTATGGTGATTTCTGGTGTACGGGGAGATAGGAGGGATGGCGTATCCTGTTGATTGATCACGACCAAGATCTCAATCAACAGAGGTGATACGCCATGACCGATTTTACCCTGAGGGCTCTTTCACAACCAGAGGCACAGGCAGTAGATCCGCTGACCGAGCTGTTGCGTGCAGGGGCACGTGAACTGATCGCACAAGCCGTCGAAGCCGAGCTTCAGGGGCTTCTGAATCAGCACGCCGAATCCCGGCTCCCAGATGGCCGCCAGGCCGTGGTTCGCAATGGCTATTTGCCTGAACGTACCGTCCAGACCGGCCTCGGTGATGTCGAGATCAAGGTGCCCAAGGTGCGGGACCGAAGCGGCTCCGGGATTCGATTCAACAGCGCGCTACTGCCGCCGTACCTGAAGCGGGCCCGGAGTGTCGAGGAGTTGTTGCCCTGGCTGTACTTGAAGGGCATCTCCACCGGAGATTTTCAGGACTCACTGGCCGCGCTGTTGGGCGATCAGGCCAAGGGGCTATCGGCCAATACGATCTCCCGACTCAAGAGCCAATGGCTCGAAGAGCACCAGCAATGGCGGCAACGGGACCTGGCGAGCTCGCGCTATGTGTACTGGTGGGCCGACGGCGTGCACAGCAACGTCCGGATGGATGATCGCCTCTGCCTGCTGGTGATCATTGGCGTCACCGAGCACGGCCGCAAGGAATTGGTTGCGGTTGAAGACGGCTACCGGGAGTCGACGGCAAGCTGGGAGGAGTTACTGCAGGGTCTGCGCGAGCGTGGCTTGGAAACCGCGCCGAAGCTGGCGATTGGCGATGGCGCACTGGGGTTCTGGAAAGCACTGACCAAAACGTATCCTGCCAGCCGGCACCAGCGCTGCTGGGTCCACAAGACGGCGAATGTACTGAACAAGCTGCCCAAATCCATGCAACCCAAAGTGAAAGAAGCGCTGCACGATATCTGGATGGCCGAGACGCGTGACGCGGCCAAGGTGGCATTTGATCGGGCGCTGACCCGGTTCAGTAGCAAGTACCCCAAAGCCATGGATTGCCTGGCCAAGGACCGGGAAGAGCTGCTGGCGTTCTACGACTTCCCGGCGGAGCACTGGGTGCATATCCGGACCACCAACCCGATCGAATCGACTTTCGCCACGGTAAGGTTGCGCACCAAGCGGACGCGTAACTGCGGCTCCAGGGACACGACGCTGGCGATGGTCTACAAGCTGTTGGAGTCGGCACAGAAAAACTGGAAACGGATCAAGGGATTTAATCTGCTGACCCTCGTGGTCAACAACGTGAAGTTCAAGGATGGTGAGCAAGTAAAGGATCAGTCAGACAGGAACGCCGCCTGACGCCGTACACCAGATTTGACAATAACTCTATCGAGTCTGAATTACTGAAAATTAAAATCCTCTTTCCGGTCGTTCGACTCCGTCTCCGGGTACCACCACTTTAAATACTTTCGATCAATCGCAGGCCTTTTCTGTTTTCAACCTGTGCCAGAAGTTTGCCTTCAACTGTAGCTGGCGCGTTTTTTCGTCCCGGCTGGTAGAGCATTTGACACTCGAGCAACGCGACGAAAAGTTTTAGGAGCCGCGACATTTGATTTGGGGTGGCGAATTTGCTCTTAAACCACCCTCCACAAGTCGCATGGTAAGCTCTGACGGCCCCATCAGGCAGCCCTGTAGCACGCCGAAATTTTAAAGGAGCTTCGACACGAGCCAAACCCTTATTCAGCGGCTGACTCGGCAATGATGGGTATCATTCTCAGAGGCCGGGCCACTTATCCCGAGGTTGATCCCCGACGGCGTTCATCAGTCCCCCAAACACTTCAGATTGCAGATAACATCAACCCGCATCCAGCGACAAGAACGGATCCAACAGCCCACCTGTAGACGCCCATAGGGCCAGAGAGCCGATAAACGCTAGAGAAACCACAGCATCTACTGCTCTGACCAAGCGTTTCTGGTGTTTCAGTCGCTTGCGAATCTTCCGATAGATATCATCGAAACGATTAGCTATAGCCTTGTGCTCATGTGCGATCTTGTCCCACTGATGCGCCACCTCATCCGCAATAGCATCCAGACTGTTCATCTGGTTCCTGATGAGCAGATCCATAAAGACGGTGAAAGCTAGCACCCCAGCGATAATGAAGAGATTCTTGGTCGAGAAAGTGTCTTCGATTTCCATCTGACTCCCGACTAGCACCAACGCCAGCGGCACTGCCAATAGCTGGTTCTGAATATCCGAAAAAACCTTATTCAGCTTGAAAATGAACTCCAGCTTCTCCTTTTCAACTTCGTGGCGGACCTTCTTGAACGAGAACTCCGACACGTAGAGTTCGTACCCTTGGATCACCTTCTGCACGAACAAGTCAAATTGATTTAATATGTCAGATAGCCGATACATGGAGCTGCTTAACTTTTGCTCCAACACCTCGATCAAAGCAGTTTTAATGATCGTATTTTTCTGCTCTTGATGTTGCTTTGAGTCAATAAAGTGCTCTTTAAATACAGCTAGTTCACCAAGTGGTCTTAGGCTCTCATCATCGTAATCGAGCACCAAGGTAACTTTTCGGCCCTTTAGAAAAACCAAGTGCTGGTTACCATCTGAAGCAAAATATTCGTGTTCCGCCAGTCCCTTCAGTATGGAGATAAGTTGAAGGGCATCCAAGTATCCAGTAACCAGATCTGGAGTGTCTGATACAACCTCCGCCTCACGATCATGATAGTAGTTGAGTTCTGCAATATAAAAACGCCGAGGGCACTCCAACTTATGAGCTTGAATAAGCCCGGCGAGATCTACCGCAAAAAAGGCACTCGACCGACCCGGCATACGCACATCAAGCTTGCGGCTTTCTGGGTCACAGCTTTCCAATAGGTCATGGCTGTCGAGCTGTCCGCGTACTGCGTTGAAGTCTTGGCCTGCGGGTAATACGCCGTAGAAACATCGGTCATCCACCGTGCGACCGTGAAGCTCATGGTATAATCTTGCGGCCAGCGCCAAGCTCTCATTCGGAATCATCGTCATCCGCCTGAGCCTGTTCAATTTGTGCTATCAGGTCTGGGCTCGCGCCTTGGACGATCAGGCTCTCACCTTTAAGAAAGATTCGCCGCTGAACCAGGTCATCGACATCGAACGCAACCTTAATATTACCACTGGCTTTTCCGGTAATACGCTGAAGCTTTCTATATGTGTTTGAATGAGGTGAAAACTCGTCGTTGAGCTGGTAGCCGTTGTCACGCACAAAGTTGCGGAACGCTCTCGGATCACGGTCATTGATGATGCTGGATAGCGCTTCCAGGTTGATATCTTCCTTGTTGCGAGTCTTCTCCTGGCAATACTCAAACGTTCTCTGCCGGGTCTCTCTCGCTTTTTCCCTAGTCCATGCATCATCGCCATTTTCCGGGCTTATTTGCGTATTGGTATACGCCTGAAGGGCCTCCAGAAGAACGACTGTATTTTGTTTGGAGTCTGTATAGTCGGTGCAACCAAGCGCCTCACGGAAGTACTTTGTGACATCCTCCTTACCTGCGCGCTTCTTAACGAAGGAGAGATATGGATGCTCATTTCCCTGCCACTTGCCGATATCGATACGAGCAGCTTCATGTAGGTGTTCGACGTCCAGAGACAATAATCGCAGTAGTTCCTTGGTGTCTTGGTCAACTCCTGTGGCTTCTCGCATCTTCAGCATACCAACCAGAAGCCAATCCCGGTCCAGGTTGGTATAGCGGACGAACAGCACGTAGCCGCCGGTAGCAAAGAGCTGGCTGCCCATTTTTGAAGCGATCAAATTCAGCGCAATCTCAGAGAGCTGTATGAAATCAAGTTGTTCCTGATGATACGCTTGCAGCTGCGCCGAGAAGGGGTAGACCACTTGGTCAGCATCAAAGGTCCCATAACCGTTGGAAACACGGTTGTAGATGCTCAACACTTCGGTTACCAAGTGGCTGAGTGTGGCTTCGATCGGTAGTAGGTCGGGCCGCAGGTCGAGGGAGACCTGATCACTCTTACTAGCCTTTTCGATTCGGTGGATGATCGCCTCAGAAATTTCCATTATACGTCCGCTGTATGAAGTTCCATTGTGGTCTGAGTTTGGACCGAGCGGACAACCTCGGTCAATATGCCAAGTAATACTCGCTCAGACCATCCTCGTTACCGGCACCCTGTATGTTACCCCGAAACTTGTCCAGCGGCGCGCTGGCCAGATCCTTTGTATTCACACGGAGATTAAGGTCGAGACCACGGGCCGTCATGCCTTGATGACCTCCTCAGCAAGCAGCGCCACTTTGCTCGACAGAAACAGGTCTTCTGGCTGACCAGTGTGCCGAATCAGATCCTGCTCATTCGGCGTCAACTGTGATAACTGAACCCAATTAGAACTCCGCTAGCGGCAATAGGTTTCGCGCTTGCCCAAGTACGTAACCTGACTGAGATGGTGCCGATCGGCTACGGCCGCTTCTTCGGCGGTTAGCCTGGCCGGTCCGGCATACAGAGCGACAACACTACTTGCGGCCAACGAAGCATGACCTGGGGCAGCTTTCAGAGCATGGAACGCTTTCAGACCAGCCAGGCCGGGGCAATTGACTAGAGCGGCCTGCCAGCGGGGTCGGCACGCCGGTGGTCTTGTTGTACAGAAAGATGTCAACAACACAGTAGCTTGACCGCTTTTCATCAACTTACATTGTCCAGTTTGCAGTGTTCGCTTTTTGAGCTTCAGTGTCGTCAGGATCCTCCTGTGGGTGGGATATGCCAAGGATCAATCCGGCCTTATGTTTGTCCTTTAGACGGTAACTCTCGACTTTGATGGTCAGTGTAGTGGCGTGATGCAGCAGGCTGTCCAGTATAGCCGTGGCGATCACCTGATCGAACAGATTAGTTACAACCTGTTGTAGCGCTGGTTTGTAGGGCTCACCTTCGACGATCCGGTGTGGCATCACTCGAGCTTCAGCACCAATAGAGACCGGCTGCTGGCGCATGAGGTCGTACCCCACCTATTCGACGAGGTCGTCAATCTCGCACGGGAGCGCAAGCTGCTCTCCGAGGACCACACTTCAGTGTCGATGGCTCCCTGATCCAGGCATGGACATCGCAGAAAAGCTTTCGCCGAAAGGATGGCAGCGACGACACGGACCCGGACGGGCCCGCCGGCCGCAATGCAGAGCGTAATTTCCGGGGAGAGAAACGCAGCAATGAGACCCACCAGTCCACCACGGATCCGGAGGCTCGCCTGGCCAGAAAGAGCCGAGGCGGTGAATCACGGCTGGCCTACATG
>JBFGZM010000040.1:0-16538 GCA_041586815.1 Marinobacterium sp.
CAGCGAAGCTTTTTGCGGACTATGAGCGCTACACCAATGTAACGCCCGAGGTTTACATCAATGAACTGATCGACAAGACTCTGCCTGCGCCGCAGGCCATGGTGGCGGCGTTTGAGGAGTGTCAGGACAACCTTGATGCGGTGATGGAAGTCTTCGGCCGCAAGATAGGCGAGATGATGCTGCAGCAGAAACAGGCGCAGGAAAACACGGCAGCTCAGCAGTAAGCCTGGTTGTCAGCGTCGTGTTGCGGTGTTGGAAATGCATTCTGCGGTGATTCAGGCAATGGCCGCAGGGCTATTGCCTGAATAGCACTTACTTCATGCTTTGGATCTGGTGGCGCAGTTCGGCAATCTTTGAATTCACCACGGTTTCGAGGTGGTTCAGGTCTTCCAGAACGCGCGCTTTCATATCTTCCGGCGGCAGGGCCGCGGGCTCTGTGGTGAGCTTTTTCAGCTCGTCCACGGCGCTCTGCAGCCGGGGGCTGCTGCCTTTCAGACTTTCCCATGTGTCGCCGCTGTGAAACTCCAGTGGAATGGACTTGCGCGGATGGGCAAAGGTGAACTTCTTGCTGCGTGACAGCAACGAGCCCTTGGGACGCTTGTAGTAAATTTTCAGCACATCCACATCGCTGTGGCGGCGAAGGCTGTACTTGGTGATGTTTTCAAAGGAGGTGATGCCCATTTCTTCGAGCGTCGGATAGTCTGACATGAGTTCGGTCTCGCCAATAACAATGGATAAAGGGGCTGGCCATGCACCGGTATGGCAGTGATACCCGCATAAGCCCGCGTCGGTGTCCGACGGGACAAAGACGCCAGTGGATCAGATTGTTGTTATTGTCAAAACCTGCAATTCCGGACCATGACTCTGCATCTCGCAGCGTCGGTACCGGCGTGCATCCGTGCGTGGCTGCCTACACCAGAATGGGGCAGGCGATGCGGGCGATTATAGCCTTTGCCAAAGGCCCGCATAGATCCAGTCGAGGCTTCCGTGGGGAGCCAGAGCGTACTCCTATACGGCGGCGACAGAGTCCAGGTAGCGCACGATGTCGGAGGACTCATACATCCACTGTACATCGCCGTTGTCGCTTTCAATGCGCAGGCAGGGCACCTTCAGCTGGCCGCCCTGTTCCAGCAGTTCCTGGCCGTAGCCCGACTGCTTTTTGGCATCCCTTGTTTCAATCTTCAGTGACTGGCGACGCATGGCCCGGCGTACCTTGACGCAAAACGGGCAGGCGGCGTACTGGTACAGCGCCATGCGTGCAGTCTGTGCATCCAGCACCGCCTGCTGTTCGGGCGCGCGCTTGATGCCGCGCGGGCGGGTCAGAAAGTCGAGCACAAGAATAATGCGTCCAAGAATCCAGCGGATAATCGCCATGGTTTTTCACCTTCAAAAGCTGATGCTGCAATTGCGCCGCTTTATATCACAGATGCGGTCGTGCGGTCGAATTTTGATCAGTCTTGGTGGCCTGCGTTTCCGTTGTCTTACAAATCTTTTACAACACCCATACGTTTGTCTGACCGGCCAGTGCCCCCGGCGCCCTAGAGTGCAACACAGGCGGTGACCATTGCACCACGACGGGCACTGTATACACTCAACCGGGGAGAAGAATCATGCACACAGGGAATTTACATCACTGGCTGCGGCCCTTGCTGCTGCTGCTACTGCTCTGGCTGCCACTGTCGGCGCAGGCGCGGGAAGTGGGGCTCAATCTGAGCCTGGCGACACCGGTCATGGATGCCGGCAGTACCCAGACTGCCTTTATCAAGATCGCCCTGCAGGGCTTTGAACAGGAGAGCCTGGCGCAGCGCACGCCGGTGAATGTCGCTATCGTGCTCGACAAGTCCGGCTCCATGAGCGGCGAGAAGATCGCCAATGCGCGCGAGGCCGCCATCATGGCGATCGAAAGTCTGGACGCACGGGATATTGTGTCGGTGGTCAGCTATGACTCCCGTATCCAGGTGGTCGTACCGGCCACCCGGGTGGAGGATCGCGAGTCCATCTATCGCGCTATTCGCAGGCTCGGGGCAGGGGGCAATACGGCCCTCTTCGCCGGCGTCAGCAAGGGCGCGCGGGAGGTGCGCAAGTTTCTCGATCGCCAGCGCGTCAACCGTGTCATTCTGCTGTCCGACGGTCTGGCCAATGTGGGACCGCAGTCACCCCATGAGCTGGGCCGACTGGGGCGGTCCCTGGCGAAGGAAGGCATCAGTGTCACGACCATTGGCCTGGGGCTGGGCTACAACGAGGATCTGATGACGCAGCTGGCGGGCTTCAGCGACGGCAACCATGCCTTTGTGGAAAATGCCGCCGACCTTGAGCGTATCTTCCAGTACGAATTCGGCGATGTGATGTCGGTGGTGGCGCAGGATCTGAGCATCGAGATTCGCTGCCTTAATGGTGTGCGGCCGCTGCGCCTGATCGGGCGCGATGCCGAGGTCATCGGTGACCGGGTACGCACCCGCCTGAGCTCCCTCTACAGCGAGCAGGAGAAGTTCGTTATTCTCGAGGTCGAAGTGCCGGCCCACGCCGCCGGCAGCACCCTGGACCTGGCCGAGGTACAGCTGGACTATAACCATCTGGCACTGCGGGAAAAACGCCAGCTCAGTGGTCTGGTGCAGGCGTCATTCAGCGCCTCGGAGCAGGAAGTGCAGCAGGCCGTCGACAAGCCCGCGCTGGAAGCGGCGGTTGAACAGGTGGCGAACGAGTATAGCCGCCAGGCACTGGAGCGACGTGACCAGGGCGATATCGAAGGCGCCCGAAGCATTCTGCAAAAGAGTGCCAAGCTTCTGGGGGCTCAGGCCGACACCCTGAGTTCGCCAAAACTGGAGGCGCAGGAAGCCGAAGCGCTGCAGGACGCCGATGACATCTCGTCCAAGGATGACTGGAATCGCAAGCGCAAGGAGCTGCGTGAACGCCAGTACAAGCGCTCCACCCAGCAGACGTACTAATGGACAACGGAGACCTCTGAACCTGTGACCTATCGTGCCCCGCTACTGCTGATGCTGCTGGTACTGCTGCCCGTGTTGCTGCTGGGATGGCTGGGTCAGCGCCTGCAGCATAACGAGCAGCAGCTGGTGGGGTTGCAGTTGCAGAGCCTGATCGAACAGCAGCTGCAGTCGGTTGATCAGCAGCTGCAGACCCATTTTCGCCAGCTCGAAGCTGTACTGGCGCAACAGGCACAGCGCCTGCGTCGCCAGGCCGATCCGGACTACAGCAGCGAAGCGCTGCGCCGCTTCGTGAAGGATTCGGTCTATGTGGAGCAGCTGTTCGTGCTCGACGGCGATGGCACTGGCGAGCGTTTGTTTCCACCGCGTTTCGATGCGTTGAGTCAGGCGGAGCAGCGTCTGGTGGAGCAGATGCAGCCGCTGTGGCAGTCACCGGACCTGTTTCGTCCTGCCGCCGCGGATCCGGTGACGTCGCTACAGCAGGCTGTGCCGCCGGCCGAGCGCCGACTGATCGGTGATGCCTCGAGCTATCTGGCCAGTGGCCAGCTGCGCGCACCCTCTGCCCAGGCGGAACTGGCGCTGGATATGGCCGAAAGCCCGGAAGCCAAGGCTGAAACTGCGATACCGCCCGGCCCGTCGGGCTGGATCGCCTGGCACGCCAACAGCGGCCTGATGCAGGTATTCTGGTGGCGCGATGACCAGGGGCGCACCCTGGGCTTTGTACTCAACAGTGCGCGCCTGCTGTCGGATCTGATTAACCGTTTGCCGGAAGGCGAGCAGGGCGATGCTCAGCTGGGCAATGCCGAGATCCGGTTGCTCGACAGCCGCGGCAGTACGCTTTATGGCTGGGGCGAATACCGGGCCCAGGGCAAAGCACTGCAGGTGCTCGGGCTCAGTCATCCGCTGGGCAGCTGGCGGCTGGAGTTCCACGGGCCGGCCGGCAGCGAGGCAGTGGCACCGGGCTGGCTCACCCTGGGGGTGCCGCTGCTGTTGCTGGCACTGGGACTGAGCCTGCTGGGTTATCTGTTATACCGCGAGCATGGGCGGGAACTTCGGCTGGCCCGTCAGCGGGTCAACTTCGTCAACCAGGTCTCCCACGAGCTGAAAACCCCTTTGACCAACGTGCGCCTCTACGCCGAAATGCTGCAGGAGCGCCTCGCGGATGATGATCAGGACAAGGGAGTGTTGCGCTATCTGGATGTGATCACCGGCGAGAGTCAGCGCCTCTCCAGGCTGATCGACAATGTACTGAGTTTCTCCCGCCTGCAGCGCAAGCAGCTGCGACTGCGCTACGAGTCCGCCGATGTGGATGAACAGATCGGGCGCATCGTGCAGACTTTTGCGCCCTTGCTGCAGCAGCGCGGTATCGAGGTACAGTTCAGCGCCGGCATTGGTGACAAACTGAGGTATGACGCAGGGGCCCTGGAGCAGATTCTCAACAACCTGCTCAGTAACTGTGAAAAATACGCGGCCAACAGCGGTGTACTGCAGGTGACTTCATGGCAGCAGGGGACGGACCTGTGTATCCGGGTTCAGGACCGGGGGCCGGGGATCGAGGCGCCGGAGCAGCAACGCATTTTTGAGCCGTTTTATCGCAGCAGCAACAAGCTTACCGATGGCGTTGCGGGCACCGGCATTGGCCTTGGGCTGGCCCGCGAACTTGCCCGCGCCCACGGCGGCGATCTGAGCCTGGAACCCGGCACTGTGGGCGCCTGTTTCCTGATTCGTCTGGGGACAAAATCAGAGGAAAAGTCGTGAAAATACTGATTGCCGAAGATGATCTGAATATCCGCCTGGGGCTGATCGATCTGCTGGAGTCCGAGGGTTACTGCTGCCTGGAAGCCGCTGATGGCGACCAGGCCTGGGCACTGTTCGAGCAGCACAGCCCGGACCTGGTGCTGCTGGATATCATGATGCCGGGGCAGGACGGCTACAGCCTGTGCCGGCGCATCCGCCAGCAGGACCAGCAGCTGCCGGTGATCTTCATCAGTGCCAAGTCCGAGGAAATTGATCAGGTGCTGGGGCTTGAGCTGGGCGCCGATGATTACATCAAGAAACCCTTTGGCAGTCGCGAAGTGGTGGCCCGCATTCGTGCGGTGACAAGGCGCTGCCTGGCGCGTCGTGCGCCCGCTGCTGAAGACGACGGCTTTCAGATGGCGGACCTGCGGGTGCTGCCGGCGCAGCTGCGGGCCGAGCGCGATGGTCAGCGCTTTGACCTCAGTCTGCGGGATCTGCGCATCCTGCAGCTGCTGTACCGCAATCCGGGCCGGGTGCTGAGCCGGGATGAGCTGTTCGATGAATGCTGGGGGCGACATTACCTGCCGAGCAGCCGCACCCTGGATCAGCACATATCCAAACTGCGCAAGGCCGTGGAACGGGACCCGCGCAACCCCGCAATCATTATCACGGTGCACGGTGTGGGCTACCGGTTTGATGGCTGAGCGCGGCTATCCTTTTTGCCAGGGTAGCCGGCCGGGCGTTTCTGCGGTGCCTGGAGCTTCTGGTAATTAATGTCCGGGCTTTTTGGTGAGTTTGTCCAGTATGCCCATGGCGAATGCCGACACGACAAAAGTCAGGTGAATGGCGACGTACCAGAGCAGCTTGTCACTCTGGATGTTCTCTGCATTCATGAAGATTTTCAGCAGGTGAATGGACGAAATGGCAACAATGGAGGCGGCCACCTTGTTTTTCAGGGAGCTGGTATCGAGCGTCCCCAGCCAGCTGAGCTTTTCAGAGTTCTCATCGATATCGAGCCGGGAAACAAAATTCTCGTAACTGGTAAACATCACCATGACAATCAAGCCGCCCACCAGGGCGATATCGATCAGCGACAGGACCACCAGCACCATATCGGTCTCGGACACCTCCATCACATGCGGAAGAAGATGAAAGATTTCCTGGAAAAACTTGATGCCCAGGGCCAGCAGCGTCAGGCTCAAACCGATATAGATAGGGGCGAGAAGCCACCGGGTCGCATACATCAGGCGTTCAAAAAGCTTTTCAGCCATGGCGTGTTGTCACCTTGTAAAAGGTGACTATCTTACTTTGAAGCCGTATCACAGCCAAGGATCTCTCTCGACTCCCGAGGGGCGGGTTGGCAGCACGAACGGCCATAATGTCACCGCCGGACGGTCGTTGTTCATGAACCCTGCCCGGCTGCTCCGGGCGTCACAACAGCTCAAGTCGGGTCAGCCCGTCCGGGATCATGTCGGCGATATGGATATCGCCGGTCCCGGCCAGCGCCAGGCCATGGCCATAGGTGCTGAAGGTGCGGCAGCGTCCCAGCAGCTCGCCATCAATGTTGAATACCGAGAGTCGCGGGGTCTGATCCGTTACGTAGATCAGCCCGCGGGATACTTCCAGTGCCATGGGCTTGTGAACACCCGTTATTGAGCGCAGCCAGGTGCCCTCTGCGCTGAAAATCTGCACCCGGTTGTTTTCACGGTCCGCAACGGCGACACGGTCATCGTCCAGCACGGCGATCGAATGGGGTGTGGAAAACTCACCGTTGGCGGAGCCCGCACTGCCAAAAGAGTGGCTGAAGGCCAGCCCCGGGCTGAAGACATGCACCAGGGAATTCCCATAACCATCGGTCACATAGAAGCGCCCCTTGCTGTCGCGGGCGCAGTCGGTCGGGTGATTGAACGGCTTGCCCAGACGCGGGCGGTTGTCGCAATGCAGGCGGTGCACGACTTGAAAGTCGGCATCCAGCAGCAGTATCTGGTGGCCATCGATGTCGGTCACTGCCAACAGGTCCGTGCCCAGCGCACGGATACCATGGCCGAGAACGACGTCCTCAAGGGTGACCGCTGTGACCAAGTGCCCGTCCAGTGACAGCACCAGCAACTGGGGCCTCTGTCTGCGCAGCGCAACCAGCTGGCCGTTGAACACCGTGATATCCGAAACTCCCGCCAGGCTATAGCCTTCAGGCAGCCTGGCGGGGGTGCGATCCACGCGGTAAAAGCAATCGCCGAGTCCGACAACCTGTTCGCGCGTCATGGTGTTTCCTTACAGGGCCGGTTCGATTTCTGTCGCGGCGTTGAGCAGCGCCAGGTCACGATACGCCGGTGCCGTCAGCATCAGGCCCGCACCGGCTCTAGCCCTGATCGGCAGCGAAATGGAGCAGCCATCGATAACATTGGCCAGGGTGGTGTTGCGCAACGCCAGCAGGTTGAGGCGGTCGAACTCGGCCGGATCATCGAAAACGCTCAGCTGCGGTGGCAGGATCGCCACGGTGGGCAGCAGGATCCCCTGATCTCCCAGTTCGGCGCGCGCCTGCGCCACGATGGTTTCGCGCAGGGCCAGCGTCTGGGCGTAGGCCACGGCGCTGACCTGGTCGGCGCGGTCCATGCGGGCCTTGACCCTGGCGTCGATCAGTTCCGGCGTCTGGTCATACTGGGCAGCGTGGTGCACGCGGCTTTCCACCGCCGAGAAGTGCCACACCGGCAGCGTTGCATAGATTTCGAGGAACGCGAGCCTGCGACGCTCGATCGTGAACCCCAGGGCCTGGAGCTTCGCAATTGAGACCTCAAACGCGGCCGCTACTGCGTCATCCAGATCATTCATGCCGAAATTTTCCGGCACGATCAGGTGTTTCAGCGGGGCCGGATTCTGCGATCCGGGGGCGGCCAGAACGTCGCAGGCTTTGCGCACCGTTGCCACATCGCGCGCCATCGGCCCCACGCTGTCAAGCGTATGGGACAGGGCCACGGCTCCGCGGGATGACAGGGTGGCTGCGGTGGGCTTCATGCCGACAACACCACAAAAGGCCGCCGGGATGCGCAGCGAACCGCCGGTATCGGTGCCCAGTGCCAGATCAATCTGCCCCGATGCCAGTGCTGCTGCGCCACCCGAGGTGGAGCCGCCTGCAATCGCCCCCTCGACAACGGGGGACAGGGGCGTGCCGAAATGCGGGTTCAGCCCCAGGCCTGAATAGGCGAACTCGGTCATGTTGGTGTGGCCCACCAGGGTTCCACCAGCGGCGCGAAGCCTGGCAACCGCATCGGCATCCTCTGTGGCGGCCGGCAGGTTCGCGCGGCTTCTGGAGCCCGCCCGGGTCACATAGCCTTTGACATCGAAGAGATCCTTGATGCCAACCCGCAGGCCGGACAGGGGCCCCTCGGGCATATCCGTGGGAGTGAAGATCTGGGTGAAATTCGGATTCTCTGGGGTGGTCATGAGTTGGTCCTTCAGTAGCTCAGTTCAACCAGGCCGGTTGCAATGACGGGGAAGAGGGTGAGCAGAACCACCGCCAGGACCAGCAGGAAGAAAAAGGGTGTCACCATCCGGGTGATTTCAACGATGCTGCGGCCGGTGAGGCCCTGAATCACGAAGAGGTTAAAGCCCAGCGGCGGGGTAATCTGCGCCATTTCCACCACGATGATCAGATAGATACCGAACCATATCGGGTCAATCCCCGCGGCAATGACCGAAGGCAGAACCACGGAGGTGGTCAGTACCACAATGGAAATTCCATCCAGGAAGCAGCCCAGCAGGATGAAGAATATCGTCAACACCGCGATCAGGCCATAGGTGCTTAGTCCGCTGCCCGAGATGATCTGAGCGAGGTCTGCGGGCAGGCCCGAAAAGCTCATGGCCGAGGTCAGAAACGCAGCACCCAGCAGGATGAAACCGATCATGGCGGACGTGCGTGTGGCACCGGTCAATGCTTCGGTAAAGGCGGACAGGGTCAGTGACCGGCTGAGCGCCGCGATCATCAGCGCGCCCAGTACTCCCAGTGCTGCGGCTTCGGTCGCGGTGGCGATGCCCGCGTAGATTGATCCGATGACACAGACGATCAGCCCTACTACAGGGATCAGCAGGCGCATGCGGCGCAGACGCTCGCCCAGGGGCACACGGGCTTCGGGGGGCGGCATTGCCTGCCGGTTCATCAGGGACCAGAAGATGATGTAGCTCGAGAACATGGCCATCAGCATCAGCCCGGGCACGACACCGGCGATGAACAGGCGATTGATCGAGACCTGTGCCGCCACGCCGTAAACGATCATTACGACAGAGGGCGGGATCAGAAGCCCCAGGGTGCCGGAGCCTGCAAGTGAGCCGATTGACAATCGGTCGTCATAGCCACGGTTGGACAATTCCGGCAGGGAAATCTTGCCAATGGTTGCCGTTGTTGCCGCAGAGGAGCCGGACACCGCCGCGAAGACTCCGCAGCCTGCAACGTTCACGTGCGCCAGGCCTCCGGGAAGGCGGCCCAGCCAGGGCGCCAGACCGGAAAACAGGTCCTCGGCCAGGCGGGTGCGGTAGAGAATTTCGCCCATCCAGATAAACAGGGGCAAGGCGGTGAGGGTCCAGTTGGCGGAAGCCGCCCACATGGTGGTTGCGTAGATGGCATCGACGGGGGTGGAGGTGAACAGCAGGAATACCACCAGCCCTGCGATCAGCAATGCGACTCCGACCCAGACGCCAAGGCCCAGCAGCAGAAACAGTACACCCAAAAGGATTGCGGCTTGAAAGAGGCTGTCCACGTCAGATCTCCGTCGCAGATGAGTTGGGATCGGTGATTTCGACCGGCAGGTTAAGGACCATCCGGACAACGCGCTCGGCCATGGCCACGGCAAACAGAATGCTGCCCACAACCATCGCCAGCTGCGGTATCCACAGGGGCACGGAGACCAGGCCGATGCTGACATCGTTGTAGAGGTAGCTCTCCTGCACGAAGTCGAATAGCGCGATACTGCCCCAGACCAGCATCGCACAGGCGATCAGGCTGGCGAGAATATCCACCCCACGGCCATAGGGCTCCGGGATCCGGCTGCGTACCGAGGTGACGCGGATATGGTCACCGTGGATCAGTGTCGCAGGCAGCGCGAGGAAGATGGATGCACTCAGGGCCCAGGCTGCAAAGTCATCGGCCGAGGGAATCTGCTGCCCCACCAGGCGCAGCGCAATCTGCGCGACTATCAGTACTGCAATAGAACACAGGGTGACGGCGGCCAGTGCCCCGCAGCCTGTGTAAATCCAGCGCGAGAGTACCATGGTCCGGCGGGCCTGGGCGCAGAGGCGCCAGCGCGGGGCTGGCTCCTCCCTGGACGCTGATTGAGTTGTCTTACTCATGCAGCGCCTCGATTACCTTCTGGCCCTCTTCGCCTGCCTGTGCAGCCCACTCGGCGCTCATGGTGTCGGCGATCCGGGTGAAGTCGGCCTTCAGGCCTTCGGGGGTCTGGATCACCTGCATGCCATTCTCGGCGAGGGTATCGGTGGCCTCTTTGGTGGCCTTTACAGCGAGTTCCCAGCCACGGGCTTCAGCCAGATCGGAGGCTTCGTGCAGCGCGGCGGTGACGGATTCGGGAAGCGCATCATAGGCTTTTTTGTTCACCAGGATGACGTTCTTCGGGATAAAGGCCTGTACATCGTAGTAGTAGGGCACGTAGTCCCAGGCCTGGCTGTCCACGCCGGTCGTGGGCGAGGTGATCATCCCTGAGATAACGCCGGTCGAAAATGCCTGCGAAATTTCAGAAGTCGCGATGGTGGCAGGTACGGCACCCAGCATCTCCGCCAGGCGTGCGGTGGACGGGTTGTAGGCCCGGAACTTCACGCCATCAAAGGAAGTGGCATCGGTGACCTCGGACTGCATGTAGATGCCCTGCGGCGGCCAGGGGGCGGAATACAGCATCACCAGGCCATCTTCGGCGAATTTTTCCTGGTAGATCGGCTTGGTCGCATCCCAGAGTTTCTTGGCATCTGCAAAATTGGAGGCCAGCAAGGGTACCGCGTCGGCGGAATAGATCGGATCTTCATTGCCCAGCGCCGAGACCAGAATTTCACCGATGGGCACGATACCGCGCTGAACGCCACGCTTGAGCTCTGCGCGCTTGAGCAGAACCGAGTTCGAAACGACCTCGATGTTCAACTCTCCGTTACTCAGGCGCGCCACATCTTCTGCAAAACTGCGGGCGGTTTGGGTCAGGTAGTTGTTATCGGGCGCATGGGCCGACATCTGCCAGGTTTCGGCAGAAGCGGACAGCGGAAGGGCGAACATGGCCAGGGCACTGGCGGAAAAGATAATGTTTTTCATGGTGGCCTCTTATTTGATTGAAAACAGCAGGGGTCAGCGGTCCTGTTCAGGCCGCCGACCGGTAATGGTTGCCTCAGGCAGACAGTTCACGCTGGTCCAGTGACCAAAGCAGGGAAAAGGTTTGCGCATCGTCGACCGCGTCCCCGAGAGCTTCGCGCAACTGGCGCAAAACTGCCTGTGCTGCGGGCTCGGTGGTGGTGTCGATGACGATGGCCGGTGCCAGAACACGGCCTTCGGTGTTCTCGGAAGGCAGGGGTGTGGAGAGCGTCGTATCAGGCACCAGGTACTGCCCGTGCAAAACACCATCAATTTCCAGCGTCTCGCTGAGCAGTCGGCTCACCTGGGTGGTGCTTACGCCCACCTGGTCTACCGGCTTGTTCAGTACCACCATGGCTACGTAGCTGCCGGCGCCAAAGCCAGCTTCCAGTGCTACCGACATGACGCGACGGCGGGTGTTAGACATGCGTGAGAAGTTCAGGTTTGACCAGTTGGTCTGCTGCGTGAAGGCCTTGCGGTATTCATCGGTGGTGAAACAGTCCAGTGCATCGGCACGGTAGAGCGCCAGATAGCGCCGTGCCGAGCCAGAGACCGCGCGGTAACGACGGGCGCCGCTGAAGCCAGGGAGGCGGACACGTTCTTCCATGTGTTCGCGGTCATACCACTGGTTGAAGTCGATCTCGTGGTTCGGGTCAATGTCGCTCCAAACGAAAAGCTGGGCGGCGTTTGTCGGCTGTGGCTGGGTCATATGCGCTCTTTCAGTCAGGCTAGTCTTTCCGGATTCCAAGGTCGCAGTTGCCTGCGGTGCAACGCAGAAAAGACGGTGTGAGTGTTGAAAAGAGCATCACGCGCAGCCGATGAAACCGCAAACGGAATAAATCGAACGGGGGTGATCAGGTTTTCTGTGGGGCTCTTCCCGTGGCCGCTGGCAAGCTGTCAAGGCTGGCTCTGGCTCTGGCTCGCCGCTCCATGAGCCTGGGCGCAGGCCGATGCCAGTTCGCCAATGGCACGATATAACGGCGCATCCGAGGTTTCGCGCCAGGTGCAGTACAGTGGCAGGGCGGGCAATTGTGCCACCATGTCCAGCTGTACCAGGGCACTGGATTCCAGGTCGAAGCTGCAGGGCAGGGTCGCCACGCCCAGGCCACGCTCGGTCAGGCGCACGATGGCGGACAGCGAGGTAACGCAATGCATCACCGGCGGTCGCAGGTCATGTGCATTGAACAGTTCCAGCGTCGCCAGATAGGGCCGTGACTTGCGGGTAAAAGTGATCAGCGGGTAGGGTGCAATCTGGGGAATATCCAGCGGGCCTTGTGGCAACTTGCCGGCCAATTCGAGCCCAGCGTACCAGGCCAGTTCCATGGGGTGCAGGCTGATGCTCGAGACTGCCTCGGCGGGGGTTTCATCGGTGGTGAGCAACATGTCCAAAGCGCCGCGTTCGAACTGCGTGGCAAGGTTGGGAGTGGGTTCCACCGTGAGCTCCAGTTCCAGCTGAGGAAAGGCCGTTGCCACCTCGGCAATCAGGTCGCACAGCCAGGTATGCACTACCGAGCTGACCAGCCCCAGTCGCACCCGCCCGGAACCTACGACCGAGGTATTCATCGCCGCGCGCAGAGAGTTCTCTGCCGCCAGAACCCGCAGCGCCTTGTCCATCATCATCGTGCCCGCGGCGGTCAGGCGGATCTCGTGGTGCTCGCGATCGAACAGCTGGGTCTCAAACTCGGTCTCCAGTGCCGAAATGCGGCTGGATACCGCCGCCTGCGACACGTTCAGTTGCGCCGCTGCCGCCCGAAAGCTCCCCAGTGAGGCGACACGCACGAAGGTTTCAAGAAATCTGGTATTCAATGAACATCCTTTGGCTATGAGTCCTGAGTTCCCGAAAGTCCGATCAGTACCACCGGATTAAAGGCGGCCTGACTATAGCAGGATCTGTGCAAAAACCGCAGCCCGGGGTAATACCGCTGATGGCGGCACAGGGCGTGATGCCAGAGGGGCGCAGCAGGGTTGGAGCATGCGACCGTTGTCGGGCGCAACCTGAAAAGGCCGACTTATCCACAGGCCGCAGTACCGCTAGAGAAGGCTTCTGTCGCAGCCGGGCGTGCGGGGGTTTCTCGAGGCACCTGGGAGGCGGGGGGAGCCTCGAGAGGGCAGGATGATTTCTTCTTGCTCTCAATACAGGTTTACGGCAAGGTTAAGCGGCTGATCGCCTGTAGCCTATCATCCAATAACTCGATAACTGGACTGCCAAGCAGGGCGCTGGGGGGACATATAACAAGCAAGGAGGCCCCGCAAGAGTGCTTTACCCTGCGCTAGAACCGGGCAGTCTGGAACAGACAGGCAAGTTTTCGACAGATTGGAAGAAGTGCAAAATCAAGCCACGCAGACACTCTGGTTTCGGCAGCAAGGGCAATCGCAAAAGCCAACGGCGGTAAAGTAGCCCTGGTGGTGGCCTGACACCCTATTTTAGTATTTTGCTGATAAAATAAGATTATCATTAAAGTAAATACGGCATTTGACTTGAAAGGTCAGTTGATGATATCTGTCAATTGTTTTTACCCGGTTTTCTGAGGTTGGTTGTATGAAAAAACTAACGACTCCATCGAATAATCCAACCTTGGAAGATGTGGCCAGGCACGCAGATGTATCGCCCGCAACAGTCTCACGTTTTATGAATAACCCGAATGTTGTCAGTGAACGTAGCAAGAAAAAAATTGAGGCATCAATAAAAGTATTAAACTACGTTCCCCATGCGGCTGCGCGTACCCTCGCCTCGAAAAAATCGCGCATGATCGGGGTGATAGTGCCGTCGCTGGATGACACTCTTTTTGGTCGTTTTCTCGAGCTATTTCAGCAACGTATTGCGGAAGAAGGCTATACAACGGTTGTTGCATCCTCTAACTACTCGACTGAAAATGAGAGTGTCCAGATTACTCAGATGGTATCTCATGGAGTGGATGCTGTCCTGCTTGTTGGTTTGTCGCGCGATGAGTCTATTTATAGACTCCTCAATAACAAAAATATTCCTTATGTAGTTACCTGGGCTACGGATGCTTTGGGTGAACATCCCTGCGTGGGGTTCAGCAATCATGATGCGGCTTCCAGAGTAGCCGAATATTTAGTGGGCCTGGGTCACCGAGAATTTTCCATGATATCGGGAACATTGAAAGGCAATGATCGTGCAAGTGGTCGTCTGCAAGGTGTTCGTGATGTTTTGGCCAAACATGGTTTGAGTTTGCCAGATGAACTCGTTATCGAAGGGCCTCTGGGAGTTGAGCATGGGCAGAAGGCGTTTAGACTACTAATGTCTCGCTCACCCCGGCCCACCGCCGTAATTTGTGGAGCAGACCCCCTTGCTTACGGAGCCGTTTTTGAAAGTAAAATTCTAGGGGTTGATGTGCCTGGAGATGTTTCTATTACCGGTTTTGATGACACCTGGCTTGGCCCTCACTTAACGCCACCGTTAACGACACTAAGAACCCCTCAAAATCAGATGAGTTTGCTTTCAGCCGAATATCTTATCTCAAAGCTCAAGGGCGAAGATGTGGGTGTTCCCCTGACATTAGATGTTGACCTTATAGTTCGAGAATCCTGCTCAAGCCCGGCTTGACCTGGCATCGTTTCCAGCGTTATAGCCATCGAAAGTGATCTGGCGATAATCGACAGGATACCTGTTGGTTCTGCCTTCCCTCGTACACCGCAACTCACCCTGTGCCCTTGCATGTGAATTCGGTGCCCCGGTTTCGACTGTTCACCACCTCTATTTCGCAAAATATTCGATTAATTCCTTATAATACAATTGGTTATACTTATCCTGCGGCGCGATGCTGTTTAGGTATCGTTGTCAGGCTCGCCGAACCCTGCTCCCGTTGCTACATCCAGGTGGGGAGCGGTAGCGGCCACCCCGGAGAAGCCATGGCTGTTCTGCAGGGTGGAAAAATAACTCAGAATTCAAGGTGTCGAAGAGTTGCAGGCCGGTCGTGAGTCCACGACTACGGCATTCTGCCGCGCTGCTATGCGCTTTATATAAAAATCAATAACTTATGTTTAGTCGCAATGTATAGGCAGTGCGCTTAATTGGTGCGGTTGCCTTAAAAAGCACGAAACTATGCCCTTGTGGAGTGCGCGTGCCTGGGGATCCGTAGGGTTCATATGCAAAAGTGATCTCAAGTATCGTGTCAATATAATTAAAAAATTCAGGTCAACTGTTGCACAGTTATGCCGGCGGTGTTAAAAATGAAAGCGCTTTCATTGTTTGGGTGGTTTGGCCTGCAGCATTAAATAAACCTGAAACCAGGCCCCGTTAGTAAGTTCGGCTATGTGGGCGGGTGTCGCGAAAACACGCACTAAGGAAACGTCATGAAGAAGCATTGTAAGGTAGTGATTATTGGTGGTGGAATCGGTGGTTGTAGCACCCTTTACCACTTGACGCGTGAAGGCTGGACAGACGTTGTACTGGTCGAACGTAACGAACTGACATCAGGTACGACCTGGCATTCTGCCGCTCAGGTTACCAATTTCGGTGCAGTGCAGACAATGGTTGGCTTGAAGAGCCATAGCATCAAGCTTTACAAAGAGTTGGCTGCAGACCCTGAGAACCCTATTAACTACCATCATGCTTCCGGCGGTATTCGCTTAGCATCAACCCAAGATCATCTCGATGGCTATAAGCACTTTATTTCTCTGGCAAAGGGAATGGGCGTCGATTTCGAATTAATTGATGCGGCGGAATGTGCAAAGCGTCACCCGCTGATTGAAACTCATGAACTGTTGGGTGGTCTTTGGGATCCGCTGGATGGGGACATCGATCCAGCTCAGCTTACTCAGGCATTGGCTCGTGCTGCTCGCAAGGCAGGCGCTGAAATATATCGCCACAACCCGGTTGAGAATGTTTACCAAAAGCCAAACGGCGAATGGGTTGTACAGACTAAAAACGGCGACATTACCTGTGAAAAAGTGGTCAATGCCGGTGGTTACCGAGTAAATGAAATCGGTGACATGCTGGGGGTGAAATACCCGGTTATTTCAATGGAGCACATGTATTTCCTGACCGAAGGCATCCCTGAAATAGAAGCTTTCGGCAAGCGCGTTCCTTTGCTGCGTGACCCGCTCGACGATTTCTATAGCCGCCAGGAAAAAGACGGATTGCTGGTAGGTATTTATGAGCAGCGTTGCAAAACCTGGGGCATGGACGGTATAGATCCCAACTTTGTTAATGCACTTTGCCCTGATGACCTGGATCGCTGCCTGGATAACATGGAACGCGTCTTCAAGCGCATGCCCTGCCTGGAAAGAACCGGTATCCGCAGCATCGTCAATGGCCCGATTACCTATTCTGCCGATGGTAACCCGCTTGTAGGCAAGACCCCCGGATTCGATAATCTGTATTCCATTATCGGTCTTCGTGCTGGTTTGGGTGAGGGTGGTGGTCACGGCAAGATCCTGGCTGAAATCATCGTTCACGGTGAGTCAGAGTGGGATACCTGGGCGATTGACCCGGCGCGTTTCACACGCCATGCGAACACGGAGTTTACCGCTCGCAAGGCGGTAGAAGATTACCAGAA
>JBFGZM010000041.1:0-16462 GCA_041586815.1 Marinobacterium sp.
CGAGCTGCCGGCTCACCGCGATGTCTACGTCAACCTTGGGCTGGAGCTGCCACCAGAAGCGCTGCAGATCAAGCGCGTGGTCGAAATCGTGGTTCAGGACGAGGCCATTCTCGCGGCCAGTCGCAGCAACTACCGCCTGTGCAAGGATAACGGTCTGGAGCTGCACCGTACCGACATGCGCCAGCCGTGATTGGGCAGTATGGGGGCTGGTGCGCACTACAGAGCCACTCTCGCCCCTTGCCGCCTAGTCGCCCCCTGACCCATCCGGACTCCGCTACCGAATCGGGCAATCCGCATCGGTTGGGCGGTGCCCGACATCTGCCCCCCAACCCGAACAGGTGTAATGCAGCGCTAACTTGTCCTGCCTGTGATTGCACCCCGTAGCTGTCCCGGATCAACGCACTGCGTGCAAATCCCTGTTTTGCGTTAAAGCCTCCCTATACTGAGAGGCATTGAACAGGGAAGCTGACCTGCCGATGAGAAAAAGCCTGCTGTTGTTGCCGCTTCTGGCCGTCCTGATCGCCGCCGCCATTTTCTGGCTGCGACATGAAGACCCGGTGCCGGTGACGCTTGTCGATGTCGAGCGCGGCCTCGTGGAGCTGATCGCCGCCAACAGTCGGGCCGGCACGATTCGCGCCTGTCGTCGTTCACGCCTGTCCATGCCGCTCGGCGGGCGGGTCGACCGGCTGCTGGTGAAGGAAGGCGATAAGGTGAAAGCCGGGCAGGTATTGCTGGAGCTTTGGCACCAGGATATCGACGTTCGAATCGAACTGGCACAAGCAACCCTGAGAGCCAGGCAGATCGAGCAACAGCGCAGCTGTGACAGCGCAGCGCTTGCGATGCGCGAATATCAGCGCACCCGAACACTGGCGGCCCGCAACCTGGCATCGGCCGAGCTGCTGGATCAGCGCAAGACCGAATCCGGCCTGCGCAAGCTCAGCTGTGACCAGGCCAGCGCCATCACCGATCAGGCCCGGGCGGCACTGCACCTGGAGCAGGTGATGCTGACGCAATCCCGTCTCCACGCCCCTTTCGACGGTACCGTGGCCGAAATTAACGGCGAACCCGGCGAGTTCATCACCCCGTCTCCCCCCGGCATTCCCACCCCGCCGGCCGTCGATCTGATTGACGACAGCTGCCTCTATGTACGGGCGCCCATCGACGAGATAGAAGCGGCCCGCCTGGCCGTCGGCCAGAACGCGCGCATCACCCTGGATGCCTTTCGCAACCGGGAGTTTCCAGGGCAGGTCAGCCGTATCGCTTCCTTTGTGACCGAGGTTGAAAAGCAGGCCCGCACCGTGGATGTCGATGTCCTGTTCACGCCCGCACCCGATAACGCCACCCTGCTGGTGGGCTACAGCGCCGATGTGGAAATCATTCTGGACCAGCGCGACGAAGTCACACGTATCCCCACCGACACCCTGCTCGAGGGCAACAGAGTGCTGCGCTACGACGCCGAAAGCCAGACACTGCAGCATCAGGCCGTCAGCCTGGGCCTGAGCAACTGGAGCTGGGCCGAAATACGCCAGGGGCTCGAGCCCGGCCAGCGTATTCTGCGATCCCTCGACCGCGAAGGTGCCAGAGACGGCGCTCGGGTCAGCCCCGAATGATCCGGCTCGAAAAACTTTGCAAGGCCTATGCCCTGGGAGACCAGAAGGTAACGGCGCTGGATGCGGTCGATCTGGACATTGGCGCCGGTGAATACCTGTCAGTCATGGGACCTTCGGGCTCGGGCAAGTCGACGTTGCTCAACATGATAGGGCTTCTCGATACCCCCGATTCAGGCCACTACGAGCTCTGCGAACGGGAAATGACCCTGCTCGATGAGGAAGACCGCGCCGCCGAACGCAACCGGCGTATCGGCTTTGTCTTCCAGGCGTACCACCTGATTGATCGCCTAAGTGCCCGGGAAAACATCGAGCTGCCCCTGGTGCTGGCCGGCATGGCACCCGGCGCACGCCGCCCACTGGTCGATGAGGTCATTGCGCGCCTGGACCTTGAGTCCCGTGCGGATCACCTGCCACGCCAGCTGTCCGGGGGACAGCGCCAGCGCGTCGCCATCGCCCGGGCGGTTATTCGAAAACCCGCCCTGCTGCTGGCCGATGAGCCCACCGGCAACCTGGACAGCCACTCCGGTGCCGAAGTCATCAAGCTGCTGGAAGAGCTCAACAGCCAGGGCATTACCCTGCTGGTCGTCACCCACGACCCCGCCGTGGGCCGGCGTGCCGGCCGTCGGCTGCGCATGGAGGATGGCCGGGTAGTCGGCGACAGCGGTGCCAATAGCACACCGCAGGAAGGCGCTCATGCACAGCCCTGAGCGGTTAGCAGCGCTGCAATGCAGCGCGCGCCAGCCGCTTAAAATGCCCATGAGACACCCAACTGCTCAGCTACCGGGCTACCCTGTGCGGGTCTCGGCCTGTGGCGAGAGCCCAGGGTACTGCCATGCGCACAACTGACCTGCTGCAGTTCAACCTGCGTCTGCTGTTGCGCCAGCGTTTTCGCACCCTGATGAGCCTGCTGGCCATGGCCGTGGGTGTGGCCGCGGTGCTGCTGCTTACCGGTCTCGGCGAAGGTGCGCGCCAGTTTGTACTTAATGAGTTTTCACTGCTGGGCAATGATGTGCTGATCATGCTGCCGGGGCGCAAGGAAACCACCGGCGGCATCCCGCCGCTCACCGGCGAAGGCACCAGGGATATCACGCTTGAGGATGTGCAGGCCCTGAACCGGCTACCGACGGTACGGCGCGTTGCACCGCTGATCGTGGGCAATGCCCAGACTCATGCCGGCGGGCGCAGTCGCGAGCTGCTGACCCTTGGCACCAGCGCGCTGTTTTTCGACTTGAGAGACCTTGGTGTTCGCCAGGGGCAGATATTGCCCGAAATCCCGCTGGACCTCGCCGCCCCGGTCTGCATACTCGGCACCGGCGCTAAACAGGAACTGTTCCCGCAGCAGTCGGCGCTCGGACAATGGCTGCGCATCGGTGACCGGCGCTTTCGCGTGATCGGCATTCTGGATGACCGTGGCGAATCCTTCGGCATGGACATGAGCAATGCCATCCTGATCCCGGTGGCCAGCGCCCAGCAGATTTTCAATACCCGGGGCATGTTCCGGGTTTTCCTGCAGCACCGGGCTGGCAGTTCCCTCGAGCGAACCCGCCAGGAGATCCTGGCCCTGATGCAACAGCGCCATGGCGGTGAAAAGGATGTCACCCTGATCACCCAGGATGCCCTGCTCGGTGCCTTCGACGATATTCTGCGGCTGCTGACCCTGGGGGTGACGGCCATTGCCGCCGTCAGCCTGCTGGTGGCCGGCATTCTGATCATGAACATCACCCTGATCAGCGTCAGCCAGCGCACCCGCGAGATCGGCCTGCTGAAGGCACTTGGCGCCAGTGCCCGCACCGTCAGGATCCTGTTCATCAGCGAGGCGCTGCAACTGGCACTGCTGGGATCGCTGTTCGGCGCCGGCGCCGGTTACGGCCTGCTGGCGCTGGGGCACTGGTTTTTCCCGCTGCTGCCCTTCGTGGTGTCCCCCTGGGCACTGGTCGCGGCCTTCTCCATTGCCATCACCACCGCGGTGCTGTTCGCCTGGCTGCCAGCCTCCAGAGCCGCACGCATGCCGCCGGTGCTGGCGTTGCACGGACAGGCACGCTGATGCGGCATTGAGCGCCAGCGATGCGATGCTCAAGTTCGCGTTCAGGCACGCCGCTATTGCCGCGGGCCGCTCTCAGCCAGACTCGCGGCCAACCAGTCTGCCACGATCGTCGCCAGCTGTGCCGCGATCTGACCGTAGGCCCCTACCACCGCATCCAGCTCGGCTGAGGCCGCCGGTTGCTCCAGTCGCAGCGCACGCTCCTGCAGAATCCGTCGCGTTCCGGTTTCGACCAGTTGCAGATGCAGCCTGATGACCACCACGGGCTGCCCGTTCCGATACTCGGTCTGAAAGGTGCTAAGCCGACTGACCAGCTCATGCTGGGCACGCAGCCGTACTTCATCGCTGCTGACAGCCGCGATGCGGGCATCCTGGCGCAGCGACTCCAGCAGATAGTCCCGCAGCAGCTGGGGAATGGGCGCACTCCAGCGAGCCCCCTTGTAGAGACTGACGGACTGGCCGTCGGGCACCACCAGAATATGACTGCCATTGAGCAGATCATCGACCTGCGGTCGCAACACGCGCAACCCACCGGTATGTACTGGCTGCGTCCGGGCCTCGTGCTCAACCGGCAACAGCGGGTAGACCCGAACCGGGTCGGTGGGAGACAACACTGTACAGGCCCCCAGTAGCCACCCTGTCAGCAGAATCAGCAGCCGTTTCGCACTCATGGTTCAAACTCCCTGACCTCGGACCGGCCGCGCAAATACCCCCCCGGGTCGTCCTCCAGGCGCTGCAGGATACGGTTCAGCGTCGCCAGGGCGCGATACAGTTCCTGAATCACCGGCGTAATCTCGCCGACACCGCCAAGCCCCTGATCCAGAGATTGCTCGTGTCGACGCAGCAACTGCGCCAGCTGCGCGCTGCTCTGCTCCAGCGACCTCATTGCCCGGCGCCCGCTGGCCAGCATCGGCTGACCCTCTGTCTCCAGCATTGCATTGCCTCCTGCCAGCAGGCGGCGGGCGTCCTGCATGGCACCTCGGGCTTCTTCCAGCGTGGCGTTCAAGGATGCCAGCGACTCACCGACACCGTTGCGCGATTCCGCCAGTGCCCCCGACACCTGCTCCAGGTGCAGCAGTATGCTGCCAAAACGCTCGACATTGTCCGGCGACAGCAACGCAGCGCCCTGATTGACCAGTTCGGTGATGCCCGACAGCAGCACTTCGCTGTTGCCCAGCAAAGCTCCGATGGGCGACGGATCGGCGATAATCACCGGTGGTTGAATGCCGTCGCTTTCCAGCGCAGGGGCCGTGGGGATATCACTGCTCAGAAGAATATTGGCCGCGCCGGTAATATTGGCGATGGCCATTCTCGCCCGGGTGCCCTGATTGATCGGCGTGCTGAGCGCCACCTCAATGTCCGCCAGTACCCGGCGCGGGTCCTTTGGGTCCAGGCGCAGGTCGCGCACCTCGCCCACACGCAATCCGTTGTATTGCACCAGACTGCCCACGCTTAGCCCGGTCACCGCCTCCTGAAAAACGACCTGGTAACGCTCGGTTTCTTCCTGCTCACCGGATTTGACCAGCCAGATGCCAAAGGCCAGTGCGAACCCCAGCCCGAACAGCGTGAACAGCCCGACAATCACGTGATGCGCCTTTGTTTCCATCAACTGGCTCCCGCTTCGCTTTCAGGGATGACCGCCTCTGGCCGAGACGCCCGCCCCCGCGGACCGTTAAAGTAGGCCTGCACCCACTCATCCTGGTACCCGGCCACCATGTCCGGAGACCCAAGCGTGAGCACCTGCTTGTGCGCGAGCACCGCCACCCGGTCACAGGTTGCCCAGAGCGTATCCAGGTCATGGGTGACCATGAACACCGTCAACCCAAGCGCATCCCGCAGCGTCAGCAGCAACCGGTCAAAGGCGGCGGCACTGATCGGGTCGAGGCCCGCGGTGGGTTCGTCCAGAAACAGAATAGGCGGATCCAGGGCCAGCGCTCTTGCCAGCGCCGCCCGTTTGACCATGCCACCGGAGAGCGCCGTCGGGAAAAGATCCCCCGCGTGGGCCGGCAAGCCCACCAGCGCCAGCTTGATATCCGCCAGCCCCTCGGCATCCGCACGACTCAGCCCCGCGTGCTCGATCAGCGCCATGGCGACATTTTCCCGCACGTTCAACGAACTGAACAAGGCGCCCCCCTGAAACAGCACGCCCATGCGCTGCTGCAGCTGTATGCGCTCTGCATCCGGCAGCGCCGGCAAATTCTGCCCGAATACCCGCACCTCGCCCGCCCGGGGAGCCACCAGCCCGACGATAGACCGCAACAGCACCGACTTGCCGGTGCCCGACCCACCCACCACAGCCAGAATTTCGCCCTGCAGCAACACCAGATCCAGGTTCTCGTGCACTCGGTTGCGCCCGAACTGATTGCACAGGCCCACCACCTCGATCACGCTGTTTGCCTCTGTAGCCATCACCAGCCCATCTCCATGCACAGCATCGCGGCGGCGGCATCGAACAGAATCACCGCGAAAATGGATTGCACAACGCTGGAGGTGGTGTGCTGCCCCACGGACTCAGCGCTGCCGCTGACCTTGAAACCTTCAAGGCAGCCGATTACCGCAATCAGAAAGGCAAACACCGGCGCCTTCGCCAACCCCAGCAGGTAGTGGCGCACCGGAATATCGGCCAGTATTCCCATAAACTGACTCATCGGAATATCCAGGGCCAGCAGCGTCACCAGTGCGCCGCCACTCAGGCCGGCAATCACGGCAACAAAGCTGAGCAGCGTAAGCGTCAGCAACAACGCCAGAACCCGGGGCAGCACCAGCAGCTCAACAGGATCCAGCCCGAGGGTGCGCAGCGCATCCAGCTCCTCATTGGCCTTCATCGAGCCAATCTGGGCGGTAAAGGCGCTGGCGGTGCGCCCTGCCAGCAGTATCGCTGCCAGCATCACACCAAACTCGCGCAAAAAGGCATAGGCCACCAGGTTAACGGTATAAATACTGGCACCGAAATCGGCCAGCACGGTCGCGCCCAGAAAGGCCACCACCGCCCCGACCAGAAACGTCAGCAGTGCAACGATTGGCACCGCATCAAGACCGGTCTGTTGCACCTGGTGCACCAGTGCCGTGACGCGCCAGCGTCCCGGGTGTGGAAGCGTGCGCAGCAGCGTCAGCAGCACCAGGCCGATAAACCCCGTCAGCTGCCAGACATGCAGCAGGCTGAGCTCCACTCGCCGGCCAAGTTGCGCCAGCCATAGCTGCAGACCTGGCTGCGCCGGTTCCGGCGTTCTGCGGGTCTGCTCCCAGGCCTGGCTCAAGGCCAGCAGCAACGCCTTGCGTTCCGGTGCCAGCTGCGCATCCGTTTCAGCCAGGCGCCCTGCCCGTTCAGCGCCCAGCAGCTCCACCAGCAGCGCAGCCCCCGAGGTATCGAGCTCCGTAATGCCGGCCAGGCTCACGGGCTGATCCTGCTCAAGCCTGGGCAGAGCGCGCAACCTTGCCCTCAGCTGTGCGTAGTGGGCCAGAGTCCAGGCACCCAGCAGAGTCAGCTGAGCACCGTCGCGCTCGAATCTCCCGGCGCCGTCCACCTGGTCCCGCTCGCCCTTCCCCATCCCGGTTACCATCCACGCGTTCATTCCAGAGGCATTGGTTGCAGTCTATTCTTAACTCGACGCTCGCGACAACCGGTCAGCAATGCTGGCGACAGGATACATTCTTCGCGGCTGCAGCCCACCGACACATCAACACAGGGTGCCACCCATGCCCTCGGACAGGCTCGGACTGAAGCTCTTCTACCACGGCACTCCCCGACACAAGCTGTTGCGGGTATGTCCTTCCCATGCGAACGCTTGATGCCATCCGCCTGGTCAGCCGGGCTTTGCTGACCGCTCGGCTGCGCAGCCTGCTGACCATTCTTGGCATCGCGGTGGGCATTGCCGCAGTCAGCCTGCTGACCACCATCGGTGCCGGGTTGCAGCTCTATGTGCTGGAGAATTTTTCCCAGTTCGGCAGCCGCATCATCGCCGTGAATCCCGGCAAGACCCAGACCGGTGGTATCGGCGGCCTGCTTTCAAGCACAAGGCCACTGTCTCTGGAGGATGCCCAGAGCCTGCGCCCCTTGCCCTTTGTAGAGCGCGTGGTGCCGGTCGTACAGGGCAGCGGGGCTATCGAGTACGGCCGGCGGGTGCGCCATACGGATATTCTGGGCGGCAATGGCGACATGGCCGCGGCCTGGCGTTTCGCCCTTGCCCAGGGCCGCTTCCTGCCGGTCATCAGTGGCAATTCGCAGCCCTTTGCGGTGCTGGGGGCCCGGGTCAAGCAGGAGCTGTTTGGCGAGGCACGCGCACTCGGGCGCTTCGTCCGCGTCGGTGGCGAGCGCTACAGGGTCATCGGGGTGATGGCCCGCAAGGGGCAGATGCTCGGCTTCGACCTGGACGATGTCGTCTATATCCCGATCGACCGGGCGCTGTCGCTGTTCAACCGCAGCGGGCTGATGGAAATCGACATCACCTACCGCGCCGGCACCAGCTCGCAGCAGATGGCTGAACGCATCCGCCAGCGCCTGCTGCAGCGTCACGGCGTGGAGGACTTCACCCTCACCACCCAGGACGAGATGCTGACCAGCCTCGACCGCATCCTGGGCCTGCTGACCGTCGCCATTGGCGCTCTGGGTGGCATTTCCCTGCTGGTGGGTGCCATCGGTATTGTCACCATCATGGTGACCACGGTGCAGGAACGCAGCGCCGAGATCGGCCTGTTGCGGGCACTGGGGGCGACCAGACGGCAAATTCTGCTGCTGTTCCTTGGGGAGGCCCTGCTGCTCGCTATCGCCGGTGGCCTCTGCGGGTTGCTGCTGATGGCTCTGTTGCTGGGGCTGCTGGCACTGGCCGCACCGGCCCTGCCCATCAGCCTGAGTCCCTTTTATCTTTTGATGGCATTACTGCTTGCTGCCGTCGTGGGCCTGCTGGCCGGCGTGTCCCCGGCCTGGCGCGCCGCAGGCCTGAATCCCGTCGAAGCCCTGCAACAGGAATAGCCTGACAGCAAATCCCGCCGCCCCGGGCATCAGTGTGCAGGGGATCACGGCTGCGCCCTACCTTGATCAGAGGTCAGCGGGTATAATCGGCCGATTCTTTAAGATGCCAGCGAGCCTGACCCGGTTGCCAACCGGATGCAGCGACTCCCAAGAATTCCAGAGACGCCAATCGTAATGGACAAGACTTACCAGCCCCACGACATCGAAAAATCCTGGTACAAGACCTGGGAAGAGCGCAATTACTTCGCGCCCTCAGGAAGTGGCGATGCCTACAGCATCATGATTCCGCCGCCCAACGTCACCGGCAGCCTGCACATGGGCCATGCGTTCCAGCACACCATCATGGATGCGCTGACCCGTTACCGCCGCATGCAGGGTCGCAACACCCTGTGGCAGGTCGGCACCGACCACGCCGGTATCGCCACCCAGATGGTGGTGGAACGCAAGCTGGCCGCCGAAACCGGCGAAAGCCGTTATGACCTGGGCCGTGAACCCTTTATCGAAAAAGTGTGGGAATGGAAGGAAGAGTCCGGCGGCACCATCACAGAACAGATGCGTCGCCTGGGCAACTCCGTCGACTGGCCGAGCGAACGCTTCACCATGGATTCGGGCTTCTACCACGCCGTGCAGGAAGTCTTTGTCCGCCTGTACGACGACAAGCTGATTTACCGTGGCAAGCGCCTGGTCAACTGGGACCCGAAACTGCACACCGCCATCTCCGACCTTGAAGTCGAGAACCGCGAGGTCAAGGGCAAGATGTGGTACCTGCGCTACCCGCTGGCCGATGGCGCCACCACGCAGGATGGCAAGAACTACATCGTCGTGGGCACCACCCGCCCCGAAACCATGCTCGGCGACAGTGGCGTGGCGGTAAACCCTGAAGACGAGCGCTACCAGGCGCTGATCGGCAAATTCGTTGAGCTGCCGCTGGTGGGCCGTCGTATCCCCATCGTGGCCGATGACTACGCCAACATGGAAAAGGGCACCGGTTGCGTCAAGATCACCCCGGCCCACGACTTCAACGACAACGAAGTTGGCAAGCGCCAGCAGCTGCCGCTGATCAACATCCTGACCCTGAACGCCGATATCCGCGACCAGGCCCAGGTGTTCAATTCGGATGGCAGCGTCAACAATGACATCGACACCGCCCTGCCGGAAAAATACCAGGGCATGGAGCGCTTTGCTGCACGCCGTGCCATCGTCGAAGAGTTTGAAACCCTGGGGCTTTTGGAAAAAATCGAAGAAAACGCCATGACCGTGCCCTACGGCGACCGTGGCGGCGTAGTCATCGAGCCGATGCTGACCGACCAGTGGTTCTGCGATGCCAAAACCCTGGCCAAGCCCGCCATCGAGGCGGTGGAAAACGGCGACATCAAGTTCGTGCCCAAGCAGTACGAAAACATGTACTTCTCCTGGATGCGCGATATCCAGGACTGGTGCATTTCACGCCAGCTGTGGTGGGGACACCGCATTCCCGCCTGGTATGACAACGCCGGCAACGTTTATGTAGCCAACTCCGCCGCCGCCGCCCGTGAAAAATACAACCTGGATCTGGAACTGGAACTGCGCCAGGACGACGACGTACTGGACACCTGGTTCAGCTCCGCGCTCTGGACCTTCGGCACCCTGGGCTGGCCCGAGGCGACCGAGCGCCTCAAGACCTTCCACCCCACCGACACCCTGGTGACGGGTTTTGACATCATCTTCTTCTGGGTCGCGCGCATGATCATGATGAGCATGCACTTCATGAAGGACGAAGACGGCAAGCCCCAGGTACCTTTCAAGACCGTCTATGTCACCGGCCTGATCCGCGACGAGAGCGGCGACAAGATGTCCAAGTCCAAGGGCAACGTGCTTGACCCCCTGGACATGATCGACGGTATCGGCCTGCCCGAACTGCTGGAAAAGCGCTGCGGCAACATGATGCAGCCCCAGCAGGCCGAGAAAATCGGCAAGCGTACCGAAAAGCAGTTCCCCGAAGGCATCACCGCCCACGGCACCGACGCCCTGCGTTTCACCCTGGCGGCGCTGGCGTCCACCGGGCGTGACATCAACTGGGACATGAAGCGCCTGGAAGGTTACCGCAACTTCTGCAACAAGATCTGGAACGCCGCCCGCTACGTGCTGATGAACACCGAAGATCAGGATTGCGGGCAATCCGGCAACCCGGTCGAGCTGTCACTGGCCGATCGCTGGATCATCAGCTCGCTGCAGCGCACCGAAGCCACGGTCATCAAACAGCTGGATGATTACCGTTTCGACCTGGCCGCCCAGACCATTTACGATTTCATCTGGAACCAGTACTGCGACTGGTACCTGGAGCTGTCCAAGCCGGTACTCTGGGACGAAAACGCATCGCCGGAGGCCCTGCGAGGTACCCGCCGTACCCTGGTGCGCGTACTCGAAGCCGTGCTGCGCCTGGCCCACCCGCTGATGCCCTACATCACCGAGGAAATCTGGCAGTCCATCAAGACCCTGGCCGGCACCGAAGGCGACACCATCATGCTGCAGCCCTACCCCGCGGCTGAAGACAGCAAGATCGATACCCAGGCCGAAGCCGATATTGAATGGCTGCAGGGCGTGATCACCGGTATCCGCAACATCCGCGGCGAAATGAAGATTCCGCCCTCCAAAGATCTGGATGTGCTCTTCACCAACGGCAGCGAAGAAGACCAGCGCCGCCTGGCCGACAACGCTTCCTTCCTGAAGAAACTGGCCAAGCTCAGCTCCGTCACCTGGCTCAACCCCGGCGACGAGATCCCCATGGCCGCCACACAGCTTGTCGGCGACATGGAAGTGCTGGTGCCCATGGCCGGCCTGATCGACAAGGGCGCGGAACTGGCCCGTCTGCAGAAGGAACTCGACCGCCTGCAGGGCGAAATCAGGCGTGTTGAAGGCAAGCTGTCCAACGCCAAGTTCGTCGCCAACGCGCCGGACGAGGTCGTGGCCAAGGAACGGGAAAAGATCGCCGAATCCCAGTCCGCCTTCGACAAGCTGACCGAACAGTACGCCAAGATCGAAGCGCTTTAAGCCGTAGGTCTTAAGTGGTAAAAATCCCGCTCCTGCGCATCCATGCGCCCGCGGGATAATCACATCCCTGTGAAAAAGCCCGCGTTCTTAACAGAACGCGGGCTTTTTTGCATTCAGGCCTGCTGTACCCGCGCCCAGTCCGGCGGCCGGTGATAACGGCCCACCACCGAGCTCATGCACACAAAGGCCAGCAGCGAATAGAGTACCTGCTGCGGCTCAAAAACACTGAACGCCAGTGCCACGATCAGTATATCGACGCTTAGCGCTGTCTTGCCTGCATGGATACACAAACGCCGTTCGAGATACATCGCCAGGATATTGAGCCCACCCAGGGAGGACTGATGACGGAACAGAATAATCTGGCCAAAGCCGATCAGCATGCCACCGAGCACCGCAGCGAACGCCGGTTCGGCAATATCGAAGGCAAGATAGCGGCGCATCAGCTCCGACAACAGTGAAAGGAGGCTGACACTGACAAAGGTGCGTAACGTGAACGCCCGCCCCATATAGCGCAACGCCAGGACATAAAACGGCAGATTAAGCACAAAGAACAGCTGCCCGAAGCTCAGGTCCGTCAGGCGCTGCAAGATCAGGCTTAGCCCTGCGGTGCCACTGATCAGCAGGTTGGACGCATTCAGCAGATGGATGCCCAGCGCAACAAGAAGACAGCCTTCCAGAATAGAAAGCCAGCGATGTGTAGTAACCATATATACGACTCCCCCGCTTGTGGCGGCTCGAACCGAAGCAATAAGTAATTGCGGATCTTGTGGATCCTTGGACCGTCGAGGCTTTAGCGGGTAAGCGTCTGCCTTCGGCGGGCGCGCTGCCGGGTTTAAACCGATGAGCGCACCAACAATTTGATGCATGAATCACGCCAGCCAAAAACCGCTGCCGGACTGCCATTGGGCGCAATTCCTGCTCCAGATTGACCAGTATCCGCGTAAAAACGCACAACGGCGGGGCGCGTCAGGCTTTGAGCTTTGAGCCGTAAGCCGTAAGCAACAAAAAGCCCGCATTCCGTGAGGGATGCGGGCTTTTTGTTACCGCCACGACTAAAAAATCAGCCTGGCGCCAGGGCGCGCCTGCGGCGCAGTTTGCGCAACGAGTCCAGCGTGAGGATAACCAGCGCCAGCCAGATCAGGCCAAAGGTCACCAGTTTTTCAGGACCCAGGGGTTCGTCGTAGACAAATACCGCCAGCAGGAACATGCCACTGGGGCCGATGTACTGGAAAAAGCCCAGCGCCGTCAGGCTGATGCGGTTCGCCGCCGCGGCAAAGCACATCAGCGGCACCATGGTGATGGGGCCTGCGGCGAACAGTAGCAGATTGGTCCAGGCCGGGTTGGCCAGCAGGTCACTGGTCGGACTGGTCGTGAACAGCAGATAGCCCATGGCCACCGGCAGCAGCAGGCCGGTTTCCAGCGCCATGCCGGTAAAGCTATCAATACCCAGCTTCTTGCGCACCAGACCATAGAGCGCAAAACTGCAGGCAACAATCAGCGCAATCCAGGGCAAGCGGCCAAACTGCACCACTTCAAACACCACGGCTAGCAGGCACAGGACCGCTGCGATGGTGCGCACCCGGTCGAGCCGCTCGCGGAAATACAGCATGCCCAGCAGGATATTGATCAGCGGGTTGACGTAATAGCCCAGGCTCACATCAAGCATGTAGTTATTGTTCACCGCCCAGATAAACACGCCCCAGTTCAGCCCGATCAGCGTGGTTGAGGCCGCCAGCGCCCAGCGTGCACGGCTGGATCTCAGGGTTGTCATCAGCACATCGCGCTTGTTGAACAGCGCGATCAGCCCCAGAGTAAGCACAAAAGACCAGACAATGCGGTGCGCCAGAATCTCCGGTGCGGCGATCGTCTGCATCTGCTTGAAGTACACCGGCGCGATACCCCAGAGGGTGTAGGCCGTAAGCGCATAAAACACGCCCTTTTTGGTCGACTCGTCCATAAAACTCTCAAAGTGTAATTTGACCGAACAGTCAGCCCGGAACCAGCGACAGTGTAACAACTTCCAACGTTCTTACCTTATGAAAAAGCATTACTCGGGCCTCACCAGGTAGCGCTGATGAAACACAGGCGGGTGCCTGTCAATCCAGTGCGTCAGCAGTACGATATCAGCGAGAACACCAGGAAAAACCAGAGAATGCCCGAAAGGTGCGTACCTCGACCCTGCAACTGTCCCTGCAGCTCAACGCTCCAGGAGCTCCAGCAGTTTTACGGCCACGATAACCGGAATCATGATCTTGAGCTGGGTGAGGGAAACCGAGCGAATCTCGAGGTGGAGTTCGCGCAAGTACGGCAAGAAGGCGGCCAAGAATCGGAACTCCTGCAACAGACAAAGGGCGCTGAAGCACTACGTCTTGTACGCCGTCTCACACCAGCGGCAGTCCCTCGCTGACAGGCGCCCTGCTACCGGAAACCTTGAGAGTGAGCATCAGGACCCCGCATGACATACCACCGTGGATGACGACTGTTCCGGCCTTTCGGATCAGGGCTCGCAAGCAGCGGTCACGGCACCGTCACAGGCCGGCTCCGGCCTGGCAAGGCTGAAGGCGGCCTGCAGGCCTGGCTCCTGATACAGGCTCTCCAGCTTTTGGGCGATGGCATCACCGACAAAGATCTGCGGTTGTGAGGCGCCGATTTCTTCGCGCGCTTCCTTCTCGGTCACCCAGTTCCTGGCGATGTCGAAGGCCTGAATAAACCGCGGCTGCTGCGGCAGCGCCTGCTTGAAGAAAGCGGTGCCAAAGTAGGTAAAGTCGCTGTCCACGCCACAGCCAAAGGAGGTTCGATCCTCCGCCGCTGCGGTGATGACCAGCGTCTGCGGGCTTTGCAGCGCCTCGATAAAGCCGCCGGAAAAGCAGCTCGACACCAGGATCACGCGCCAGCGAATGCCGGCGTCATCCAGCGCCCGGCGCACCTGTTCGGGTGTCAGGTCATGCAGCTCGATGGCACCAAACTCCAGCGAGAAGCGGTGATCCCGGCTGCCATGGGACGTCATGAACAGGAACAGCACATCTTCGTCCGTATCCATTTTCTGTGCCACGCTCGCCAGCCCCCGGACGAGGTTGGGCCCACTGGCCAGCGGGTACTGTTCCACCGTGGCGGGATTGTTGGCCAGGATAAAGGAGCGACCGGCGGTACCGTACTGGCGGTCGAACTGCGCCCGTACAAACTCCACTTCCTTCAAAAACACGTCCTCCAGCCCAAAGCCCCCCAGCGCCAGCAGGTAAAGGTCAGTCACGCCGGGGCGCTGCGGCTCAAGCCCCGCCAGGCTTTGCTGCATCAACCCGGGCTGGGCATAGAACACCGACTCCACATCCAGATTCAAGGGCTGAGTCAATGTGGCCTGCTCTGCGGCGGTTTCACCCGTGTACCAGAGGTCGTTGCGCGGCAGCATCCAGACACAGGCAAACAGCACCAGGGCGTAGAGCCCGCCAAGCACAAGCCCCCGCAACGGACCCGCACCTGCCAGCGCACACAGCAACCGCGCAACCACCAGCCCCTGCCACAGCAGCAATGCCGCAAAAAGCCCCCAGGCCTGGGCCGCCGACAGCGACAGGGGCCACAGCAGTTGCGACACCAGAGTTATGCAGAGTGTGGCACCCAGAAAGACCACCAGCAGCGGCGCGAAGCGCTCTCCTGATCCGCCAGCAAGCCGCGTCACCAGCAACAGCGCCAGCAGGCTGAACAGCCAGCTGGCCCCCAGGTAATTCAGGCCATAGGCATCGAACAGCACCGGCGCCTCGGTGCTCAGGTAAGCCCCGCCGAGTTCCAGGATTAGCAGCAAACACGCCAGGAGCAGGCATTGCTCCAGCCCGCAGTGCAATTGCGCCACCGACGGCGAGCGCCCCAGCGCCAGGCCAGCACCTGCGCGCAGGTTTTGTCCCAGGGCACAAAGCCAGGACGGGGACGAGGCGACCTGAGCCTGCGGTCCGGGTGCCGCCTCGCCCTGCAAAGCACTCGGCGCCTGTGGCACGGCTGGCGCAGTGCTGATCGGCTGGCCCCAGGGATCTTGCGGTGAATCATTCATGGCGGTGCTGCCGCTCCCGGTCGGGTGGAACAAGTCTGACTACAGTTTACCCCGAATACCTTCTGCAGGGGGAAAGGGGAAACGCAGACCGGGGGCAAGGGAAGCCGTGTACGGCCCGGTCCTCAGGCGTTGTAGAGCACCGGCATCTGGCCACGCCACTGGTGCCAAAGGGTTTTATCAAGCACAAGTCTGGCCATGAAGTGAGCGACATTGATGCGGCTGCTGTTGCCGGAATCAAAGATCGGGTTGCGGGTGGGGGACGGATGCAGCTGGTATTGCGTCACCTGGTCTTCATCCACAAGGCTGTCAGGGCGCACCGCCGCCCATTCTATCTGGGCATCGGACTGGCCGATTTCGGTACGCAGATAATCGGCCGCGCGCTCGTTGTCCAGATGGGGTGGCAACAGCACTCGCAGCAACGCAATCACACAACGCTGGCCGAAGGTGGATTGCTCAGCCAGGTCGCGATTGCTGTTGCCCGTGGTATTCATCAGTATCAGCCGCACGGCAGAGGCGGCCCCGTTCAGCTTGATTGCCTGGCAAAGCGTACGCACAGTGTCGCGCACCAGCATGCGCGGGTGGCCGAACATACCCTTGAACGTCAGGTTGTGCCCGAGGCACAGGGCCACGGCATCACACCCCTGAAGATGCTCTGCCATGGCGGCAACGCTGATGTCATGCACCTGGGCTTCAACCACAACACAGTTTGCATGCTGTCGGATATTATCCGGCAGCGATGCCGGATTGCGCACCAGCGCTATGACCTCAGCCCC
>JBFGZM010000042.1:0-16434 GCA_041586815.1 Marinobacterium sp.
CAGCGCGGGCACGGCATAAGACTCCGTGTCATTGCCCAGGTGGTTGGATTTGTAGTCGGCGATGTAATAGCGCCCGTCGGCACGAAACACCAGGTCGACAAACCCCTTCAGCATGCCCTGCACGCGATCGAACTGCAGCAGTCCGGCCCTGGCTGACAGCCCATCGCCCTCGGCCAGCACGCGGTTCAGTGCGCGACAATCGAGCCCGGCCACCGGCAACATGAACTCCAGCTCCACCAACCGGTTCACCCCTGCTACCCCGCGCAAACGCAGGCCCCGCTCATCCAGCGGCGCATCCAGCACATCGGCCACCAGCTGCTCCAGCACCGGCTGCCAGAGTGCGTCGTAACCTTCCAGCTGCAGGCGCTCGCTCACCACCTGCGAAAGAGCATCGCCGCGCGCGTGCGGGAACTCCAGCTGCTCGAAGAGCCCGTGCAAAAAGGTGCCGGCCCTCGCGCCCTTGGGGAAACTGAAGATATCGGCCTGGACCACCGCAGGCGACAGCGTATCCGCTTCGGCCACCACCTCAAGATCAAGTCCTGGCAGCTCATTCAGGGTACCTGTATGGCCATGGCTGCTGAGCCCCGAGTAGCTGGCGATACGCCAGTCACGCGCAATGCGCCCGCGAAACGCCCGTGCCTGCAGCTCCACCGTGTCATCGGCCAGTAACGCCAGGCTCTGTTCATGCAACGGCGGGTCGGTCAGTACGATACCCGCCGCCCCGGCATAGTCTTCAAGGCATTCACGCAGCGCCTCGGGCTTTTCGCCACGCAGCAACAGATAGCCCAGGGCACTGCCGGCCAGAACGCTTTTCTTGCCGGCACCGGACTTAAGGTCGCTGATGCCCAGGTAACAGGCGTGCACCGAGCGTGTCAGCGCCACGTACAGCAGGCGCAGATCCTCGGCCAGGCGCTCGGCATCGGCCTTTTCCATGGATTCCTTTTCTGCGCCAAGATCCAGCACAGTGCCATTGGCGTCATCATGATAGAGCGCGGTGGCAGCAACCCGGTGACTGACCGGAAATGGCAGCAGCACCACCGGGTACTCCAGCCCCTTGGATTTGTGAATGGTCACCAGGGTGACCCGGTTACGGTCGCTTTCAAGGCGCAGCTGCTGTGCGGCACTGCCGCCATTGGGGTTTTGCAGGTGCTCGCCGAACCAGCGCATCAGCCCCGGCATGCCATCCAGTTGCTGGCTCGCCTCCTGCAGCAGTTCAGCCAGGTGCAGCAGGTCCGTGAGGCGACGCTCGCCGTTGGGCAGGGCCAGCAGCACCCGGGCCAGATCACGCTGTTCCAGTAGCTGATGCACCGTCGCCAGTACGCCGAGGTTCTGCCAGCGCTGGTGATAGGTCATGAATTCGGCCACCAGTGCTTCCCAGCAGCGCTCATCCTCATTCAGCGCATCCAGTGCCACGGCATCCTGCAGCAAAAGCCCGCAGGCAAGTGCGGTGCGCAGGTAGCGTTCCTGCTGCGGTTCCTGCACGGCCTGCAGAATACGGTACAGATCGATGGCTTCCTGGCTGGTAAAGACACTGTCACGGCCGGACTGGTACACCGAGGGCACATTGCGCCGCTGCAGCTCCCGCTGCACCGCCGCCGCTTCGTAGCGATCGCGTACCAGGATCGCCAGATCCGCCGCCTCAAGCGGCCTATCACCCAGGCGCGCCTCCCCCGACAGCAGGGTCACCACCTGGCACGCACAGCTGGCGGCAAAATGCGCCAGGTAGTCAGCCTTGCCCATGGGCTCCCCCGGCAGGTGCCAGAGCGTAAGCGCAGGCACCCGCTCGCCGTGAAGCAGCAGCGGTTTCTTGTCCGCATGGGCCGCGGCGTTCACCTCGACAAAGGGAATGTCCTCGTTGTAGATAAAAGGCGCATCGTGGCGTGAAAACAGCCGGTTGACCGCATCCACCATCGCCTGGCCCGAACGCCAGTTGGTTTCCAGCGTATAGTGATCGGCCACGGCCCGGCGCGCCTGGATATAGGTAAAGATATCGGCGCCGCGAAAGGCATAGATCGCCTGCTTGGGATCACCGATCATGAACAGGCCACACAGGGGCGCACCGGCATAGAGATTACTGAATATGCGGTACTGCTGCGGATCCGTATCCTGGAACTCGTCGATCAGCGCTACCGGGTACTGCTCCCGGATGGCACACGCCAGCCGCTCGCCGGCGCTGGAGGTCAGTGCCCGGTCCAGCCCGCTGAGCAGATCATCGAATCCCTGTACCCGGCGCTGCTGCTTGTTGCGCGCCAGGCGCAGGCGCACTTCGTGCAGTGCCTCGGTAAGAATCAGTTCGCGCAGCGGTGCCCAGCTGGCACAGAGGGTTTCGAGCTGCTCGAACAGCGGATGCTCGGGCGTGACACCGTTCTTTTTGGTTTTTTCGCGCAACTGCCCCTGGCAAAAGCGCTGCAGGTTTTTCAGCAGATCGCTGTCCGGCAGCACCTGGGATGAGGCACAGTAGTCGTCAATGCTGCCCAGCCAGCCGGGAATGGACGCTTTGCGGTAGCTGGTGCCGTTGAGGTCCGCCGCCTGGACCAGCGCCAGCAGATCATCGCTGTTGCAGCGCCAGGCCTGCTTGAAGGCTTCAACCCGCTGGTCCTGTTGCTGCCAGAGTGCCAGCAGGCTGACACCGGCCAGGTCCGGCTCCAGCCGCAGGCCATCGGTGGCAAGGTGTGGCCGGATATCTTTCAGCAGCCTTGCAGGCTCCGCCCACAGCTGCAGCACTTCGTCGGCCAGGGTATCGGGCAGGGTGTAAAGCCGCTGGCGCCAGTAATCCAGCATGGCTTCGTGCAGCAGCGGCGCATCATCCTGCTCCAGTTCGGTATCGAACAGGCTGCCGCTTTCAAACGCATGCTGCTTGAGCATGCGCTGGCAAAAGCCATGAATGGTAAAGATGGCGGCCTGATCCATATTGCGGGCCGCATCACCAAGCAGCCGCGCGGCCGCGCCATGATCCGGCGTATCGTCCAGCAGCCCCTGGATGAAGGCATCAGCGCTGGTGCCACGCATAAAGGCGCGTCGCGCTTCCTGAATGCGCGCCCGTACACGATCGCGCAGCTCCTCGGTGGCCGCCTCGGTAAAGGTCACCACCAGAATTTCATCCACATCCAGCGAACGCGGGTGGGCTGTACCCTCTGCGCCATGACCCAGCAGCAGGCGCAGATAGAGCGCAGCGATAGTGTAGGTCTTGCCGGTACCGGCGCTGGCCTCGATCAGGCGCATGGCGTGAAGCGGGAAACTCAGCGGATTAAGAATCTGATGTGCAGTCATGTTCAGCCCTCCTGCTCGATGTAATCAGGCAGGTCACCGAACAACTGCTCACTGAGCGCCTGCAACGGCACACTGATACTGTCGAAATCCGGCCAGGCCCTGGCAATATAGGGATCGTCCCCCTCCCCCGGCACCATAAAGCCCGGGTTAAAGGCACCCCGGGCTTTTTTCAGCGCCTCGTCCTTGTCCTCGTGTGACACCCAGGCCCAGGCAGTATTGGCCGCCAGCGGCAGCGGTGCACACAGGCCCTGGCGGTATCCGCCCAGCAGGCGATTCAGTACAGCGATGGCCGCATCGGCACCGATGGGCCTGAAGCGCAGCTGTGTCACGCCGGCCTTGCGATCCACCCCAAGGGTCTGGCAACCCTGCAGCCCGGCCCCTGCGCTGGCTACCAGGTGCAGGATCCAGCCACGCAGATAATCGTGCCCTTTCAGGCCCGCCGGGCGGTAGCGAATCAGGCTGCCGTCATGAACCGCATCAAGCCAGCCATTGAGCTGACAGCCCTCCAGTTGCAGGCTGACCTCATGTCGGGTCGCAGGGGTGGCCAGCAACGGCTGCAGCGCCCGGGCCAGCGGGTCGACATCACGGCGGTGGCGCTCAAGCAGACGGGTACCGGCCATGCCGACAGGCAACCCGCCCTGGGCCATCAGTCTTTGTTCCAGCACATCCAGCGGCTCTGCGCGCAACTGGGCCTGCAGGATCTGCTGCTTGAGGCCATAGCCTTCCAGCCCATCCAGTGCAAAGGGCTCTTCATCCAGCGTCTCGACGCCCTGTTCTGGAAAGCTGACCCGCAGGCGTCGCTGAAAGAAGTAGCGACAGGGGTTGCGATAAAAAGCCAGCAGTTCATCGAGCTCCAGCTCGGTAACAGCCTGTACGGCCAGCGGTTCGGCACAAAAAGAGCTGGCCACGCCCCCCCGGCTTCCTGCCGCCGGCAGCCACTGGTCGGCATAACTGAACAGCCGCGACGACTCATTGTTGAAATAACGTTCGCTGTAGGCGGTGAGCGGGTGCTCGGTGACCAGCGTCTGGCGCAACTGGCGGGCGCTCTCTTCCGGGCTCAAGCCTCGATGGGGCTCCAGCACAAAGCCCTGGGTACAGTACTCCAGGAGTTCGGATACCAGCACCGAGGGCACCCGTTCGCGATTATCCGCGATGGAGCGCCCGATATAGCTGATATAGAGCAGGTCGCGGGCCGAGAGCAGGGCTTCAAGAAACAGGTAGCGGTCGTCGTCCCGGCGCGACCGGTCGCCCCGGCGCGGATGCTTCGCGATCAGGTCGAACCCCATGGGCGCCAGTGTGCGGGGATAAATGCCTTCGTTCATCCCCAGCAGGCACAGCACTCTGAAGGGAATCGAGCGCATGGGCATCAGAGTACAGAAGTTGACCGGCCCCACCATGAAACGCTGGCTGCTGCGCTGCTCACCCAGGCTCTGGGCCAGATAATCCACCAGGATTTCTGCGCTCAGAGGCGTGTCACAGGCCGCATCCGCCCGCTCCTGCTGCAGATTTTCCAGCACCCGGCGCACCTGGGACAGCGCCAGCTCGTCTTCTTCATCGGGACTGTAGCAGGCCTGCAGCAAGCGGTTGATCTCACTGACCCACTCATCCACCGCGCGCGCGCCCCGGAACAGCGCGCAGGTTTCTTCCAGCAGGTCGATAAAGTCGGCCAGAGGGCCGAGCAGTGCCGCATTCAGCCCTTCGATTTCGCCATAGGGGGCCTGACCCTGCCAGAGCTCGGTGTCATCCATCAGGGCATAGCCCGCCAGCATGCGACGCAGCCCGAATCGCCAGCTGTTCTGCTCGAACGGCGGCAGGGCAAGGGATTCGCGCTGGCGGGCATCCAGCCCCCAGCGCACACCGGCCTGCTCGATCCAGGCACGCAGCTGATCAAATCCCTCGTTGTCCAGACCAAAGCGACGCAGGGTGGCCGGCACTTCCAGCAGATCCAGCACCTCGGAAACCCGCAGCCGGCTTTGGGGCAACTGCAGCAGCATCAGAAAACTCTGCAGCAGCGGACTTTCCTGCTGCAAGGAGCGGTCCGAGATTGAAAACGGAATACGCCGCTCAAAGCGTGCACTGCCAAACACCGCCTCGATATGGGGCGCATAGGCGGCCACATCCGGCATCATGACGATAATGTCCCGCGGCGCCAGTGTCGGATCGGCCTCCAGCAGTGCCAGAATCTGATCCTGCAGGACTTCGAGCTCACGTACCGGGCTGTGGCAACTGTGCAGCTGCAGTGACGGGTCCCCGGGCTGCAGCAGGGTCTTGTAGACAGAATCCTCTGCCCCGGGCGGCTCGACACTGCGATCTTCCAGCTCAAGGATATCCCGCTGCACATGACCCAGCAGTGTCTGCGATGCCTGCAGTTCCTCACCTGGCAGTTCAAAAAAATCAAAGCCCGTCAGCTCCATGTCCTGCAGCTGGTGCAGATAGTCACGCCCCAGCTTGCCCATGGAGGCCAGCAGCGGATTGCCGCTTTCAAGAAACCCCGCAGGCCCTGCATCAAACAGGTTTCCCTGCGCAGGCTCGACAGTGCCTGCACGAAAGAGCCTTCGGCTGAGCTTGGCCAGATAGGCCGGATCCACAATATCCCCCCAGTAATGCCGGCAGGGATTGAGAATCATGAGATGAACGTCGATACGCTGACCCAGCGCCTGCAGCGCCTGCAGGAAGGTCTGCGGCAGCGCCGAGATGCCGAACACGAACAGGCGCGACGACAGTCCCTGCGGCGTGTTTGCCGCCAGCGCCTCAACGAAGGTCTGCTGCATATTGGCCCGGTGCCAGTGCGGCTGACCCAGTGCCCGGGTTCTTTCCACCAGCGCCCGCCACAGCAGTGGCTGCCAGGCCTGGTCGTTCAGCGGTGCGGGCACCGCTTCACCGCGGTCCCAGGCCTCGATCCAGTCGGGTCGATACACCAGATACTGGTCGAAGATGTCGGCGATCTTGCCGCACAGCTGGTAGCGCTTGAAGCCGCCGTCATCCGCGTCGAGGTAATGACGCAACGGCAGAAACTCATCCTGCTCCAACAGGGGCGGCAACAGCTCCATCAGCTTCCAGGTCATGGCCTCCTTGCGATAGGCCGAGCGCTCCGGCACTTCAGGCAGCAGCGCAGCAAAGCTCTGCCACAAAAAGGTTGCCGGCAGCGGAAACTGCACGCCCGCCGCAATACCCAGGCCCGCGGCCAGCTCGAGCTTGAGCCACTGGGCCATGCCGGGACTCTGCACCAGGATGGTCTCGTCCTGAAACGGGTCCGCCAGCGGCTCCCGCTCGATCAGCAGAACCAGCAGGTCTTTCAGGTTGGTCAACGAGTGGGAATGATAGATCTGCAGCATGTCCTGTCCCTGGGAAACGTGGCGCAACTGAGGCAACCCTGTTGCTAAGGGTGCAACCGCTGTCTTACCGGAAAATGACGCTCGGCGTCATCAGTTTGTCGCACGCCTGGGGTTTAATAATCACGACCCGAGTGACACTCAACTATTCCATGGTCACACGTTCAAAGCCATGCATCGACAAGGGAGTCCGTCATGAACCTGCAAATGTCCAATTCCTCCCGCACCAGCGCGCCCCGCCAGACCACCCCTGTTGCTGCGCAGCAGACACGCAGCCAGTCACGTCAACGGCTGCTCAGGCGAGCCCGGGATATCCGCCAGCAGGCCCGCAGCGCTGCAGACCTGTGGCTCGCAGAACAGTACGAAGCGGCGGCCGAACTGCTCTAGCCCGGCGGCGCACCATCGGGCGGATCCTGAGGCGTCGATACCGGCAGGCTCGGTACGATGGCCGGCTCGAACTTTCCAAAGCCCTCTTCCAGCGTCCAGAGCGTCAACCCCTGCTCGACTCGTATTACGCCATCAAACCGCTGGCGCAGATAATCCACCGCCTCGTCAAAGGCGTCGATGTCACACAGAATGACGCCACCACGACCATTCTCGGTACTGAACAGATAACTTTTCATTGCGCTCTCCTCGGGAGCCGAATCATCGCACAAAGCCACAATCAGTTTAAGCCGTAATGTGGTCGAACAGCCGCAGCTCCCGCCCTCTTCAGGCGCAACACCGAGTGTAAAAAAATTACGAAATAAACTTACACCCAGGCTTAAGACTTTAGCCGCATGCTGCTATTCTCGTCTTCAATACGCCACTCTCGGTTGCACCGCAAGCCCCCTGCCAGACAGCGTGTAGGCTGCCCCGCAACCGGCACAGGCCAGGAATTTAAAACTGTACGTCTGAGGTATGTCATGAAGAAGCAAGTCGTCATCATTGGCGGCGGGGCGGGCGGGCTCGAGCTCGCCACCCGTTTGGGCCGCCGCTACGGCCGCAAGGGAATGTCGGTTACCCTGGTGGATTGCAACCAGACCCACCTGTGGAAGCCGTTATTACATGAAGTTGCCACCGGCTCACTCGATGCCGGCATCGATGAGCTGAGTTATCGCGCCCAGGCGGCCAACAACCATTTTCGCTTTCGCATCGGCCGCCTGGACGGGCTGGACCGCAATAGCCGCACCGTAAACCTGGCGCCGGTCACCGATGAGAACGGGGTGGAAATCCTGCCTCAGCGCTCACTGAATTACGACCTGCTGGTACTGGCCATTGGCAGCGTGACCAACGATTTTGGCACTCCGGGTGCCGCAGAGCACTGCGTTTTTCTCGATAGCCGAGAGCAGGCGGAACTGTTCCGCCACAACCTGCTTAATGCCTATCTGCGCACCAGCGCCGACCCCCACCCGCTGAAGATTGCCATCGTCGGCGCCGGCGCCACCGGCGTTGAGCTGTCGGCCGAACTGTTCAACACCGCGCGGGAACTGACCAGTTACGGCTTCGAACAGGGCGATGCCCAGCAGCTTGAGGTCAGCCTGGTGGAAGCCGGCCCACGCATCCTGCCGGCACTGCCCGAGCGCATTTCGGCTGCAGCACACCAGGAACTGGAAAAGCTCGGCGTGCGTGTTCGCGCCGCCACGATGGTACGCGAAGCCACGGCAGAGGGACTGGTAACCGCCGACGACGAGCTAATCGAGGCTCACCTGATGGTCTGGGCGGCCGGTATCAAGGCCCCCGGCATCACCCGCGACCTGGATGGGCTGGAAGTCAACTCGCGCAATCAGTTGCTGGTCAATGCCAGCCTGCAGACCACCGAAGACCCCAACATCTTTGCGCTGGGCGATTGTGCCGCCTGCCCGATGCCGGACGGCAAGGGCCAGGTGCCGCCGCGCGCGCAATCCGCCCACCAGATGGCCTCTCACCTGTACCGCCATATCCGCAAGATTCTCGACGGCCAGACCATTCCTGCGTACCAGTATCGCGACCACGGCTCCCTGGTCTCGCTGAGCCGTTTCAGCACCGTCGGCAGCCTGATGGGCAACCTGAGCGGCAAAAGCCTGATGATAGAAGGCCGCCTGGCGAGGCTGGTGTACATCTCGCTGTACCGCATGCACCAGATGGCACTTTACGGTGTGGCCAAGACCTTGCTGGTCACCCTGGTCGATCGCATCAACAAGGTCATACGTCCGCGCCTGAAGCTGCACTAAGCCTCATGCCAGAACATGCGAAACGGGGCTCCCCGGCCCCGTTTCGCGTAACCTTGCCAGTGGCGCCAAAGAAGCCGCCACGCGGGCTCTGGGCCTTGCGCCTGCAATTGCGCCAGTCCAGCGCTTGTGCGAGTATCGAAGGCAAACTCAACTGTTTGCTCCCTTACGGACAAGGATTTCGGAGTTCAACCTATGCTCCACTCCATCTCGACGCTGACGTCGCTGGTACAGGACATCTCCCGCGCCGAAAACGCGATCGTCGCCATGCGCCAGATCGTCGTCAAGCTCACTGAACTGTTTTCAGTACCGGTTTGCAGCCTCTATTTAAAGTCATCGTCCGAACAGCGCCTGGTACTGGCCGCCACTGCCGGCCTGGCGGACGTTGCCGTCGGCAAGGTCAGCCTGGCGCTGAACGAGGGCCTGGTGGGCAAGATCGGCCGCACCCTGCATCCACTGAACCTGGCCGATGCCCCGACCCACGACAAGTTCGTGTTTATTCCTGAAACCCACGAAGCCCCCTACCACCAGTTCATGGGCGTACCGCTGATTCACCTGCGTGAACTGATCGGCGTGCTGGTCATTCAGGGCACGGAACAGCAGCGCTTCAGCCAGGATGCCGAGGCCTTCATGGTCACCATCGCCAGTCAGCTGGCGGGCACGCTGCAATCGATACAGCGCTCCGGCGCCTGGCTGCCACAGCAGCCGGCCACCCTGGAAATCGACCGTTACAGTGGCGTCAAGAGCGCACCCGGCATTGGCTGCGGACGACTCGAAGTGCTGCACCTTAACCTCAGCCTGCAGGACATCACCCAGCAGCGCAGCACCAGTATCGACGCCGAGCTCGCCCGCTTTGAATCGGCCGTCGCACGCCTGAAAGACGAACTCAGTCTGGGGGCTTCTCGCCTGGGCGACAACCTGCCCTCCGATGTCGCCAACCTTTTTTCCGTCTACCTGATGATGCTGCAAAGCCCCGAGCTGCATGATCGAACCGTGCAACACATCCAGCAGGGATTCAAGGCCAGCTGGGGCCTGCGCGAAACGGTCGAGGAACTGGCCGGCGCCTTCGACCAGGCCACGGACCCCTATCTGCGTGCCCGGGGCGAAGACATTCGCAATATCGGTAACCGCCTGCTGCGCCATATGCTCAGCAAGAGCCCCCTGGACACCGCCAGCGAACAGCGCGAACTGGTGCTGGCCAGCGACCTGATCAGCATTGCGGACCTGTCCATTTACCGGCCCGAACAGATCAAGGGCATTATCTGCACCGCAGGCTCGGCCCTGTCCCACACCGGCATTGTCGCCAATGCCCTGGGCATTCCGGCAGTCATGGGGGTATCCCGTCTCGACCTGAAGAAATTTGATGGCGAAGAGGTCGTCGTCGACGGCTACCGCGGCGAGTGCATCCTGCATCCATCACCCACCCTGCTAAACGAATACCGCCGGCTGCAGCACGCCGACGCCCAGTTTATTGACCAGCTGGCCTGCCTGCGCGACCTGCCGGCCGAAACCCTGGACGGTGTACGCGTGCAGCTGCTGACCAATACAGGCCTGCTGGCCGACGTGACCCCCGGCCGCAAACACGGTGCCGAGGGCGTGGGGCTCTATCGTTCCGAGATCCCCTTCATGCTGCATGACAGTTTTCCGACCGAAGACGAGCAGTATGAAATCTATCGCCAGGTGCTGCACGCCTATGCGCCCCTGCCGGTATCCATGCGCACCCTGGATATCGGCGGCGACAAGCAGCTGCCCTACTTCGAAATTCGCGAGGACAACCCCTTTCTCGGCTGGCGCGGCATTCGCTTTACCCTGGACAACACCTCGCTGCTGGTCACCCAGCTGCGCGCCATGCTGCGGGCCAATGTGGACAACGACAACCTGCGCCTGCTGGTCCCCATGGTCAGCCGTATCGACGAGCTGGAAAGCTTTGTCCGTATCGTCGATGACACCCTGGAAGAACTGCAGTCCGAGGGCGTCACCGTGGTACGTCCGCCCATCGGCATGATGGTGGAAGTGCCTTCTGCCGTACTGCTGCTGCCGCGCATGCTGAAATACGTGGACTACGTTTCCATCGGTTCCAACGACCTGACCCAGTATCTGCTGGCGGTGGATCGCAACAACCCGAAGGTGTCGGCACTGTTCGACAACCTGAACCCCGTCATGCTGGTGGCACTGGAACAGATCGTCGCCCACACCCGGGCGGCCACTGTGCCGCTGTCGCTGTGCGGCGAAATGGCATCGGATCCGGCGGCAGTGCTCCTGCTGCTGGGTATGGGTCTGCGCTCCCTGAGTCTCAGCGCCCACAGCATTCCCAAGATCAAGTGGCTGATCCGTTCGGTAAACTTTACCGACGCCCAGGCTCTGTTGCACAAGGCCCAGAAGCTGTCCAGCGAGGCGGAAATTCGCGCCCTGATGAGCGAAGAGCTCAAGCGCCTGGGCCTCAAAAACCTCAACGGCCCCGAGCCTGTGGCCATCGTCTGACCCCAAAACAGCGACAATCCGGCAAGAAGTATCGGGCCTGGCAGCATTTTTGCTGTACATGGCCCCGAATACTGCACAAAATCTCTTCGACTCAGTACCCGTACAGGTTAGGGATCGATGCAGACACTCACCGAAAATCAGATTCTCGAGCGCATTCAAAGCCGCACCCCTTTCAATGCTCGCCTGCGGGATGGCTCGCTGCACATCCGGGTGGATGAGTACCTGCCCATCGTTTGTACTGCATTGCACGGCGGCAGCCAGTTGCACGGCGACAGCCTGCAGCGTCTGGCGGTAGACGACAAGACCCGCCTGCAGCTGGAGGATCGTGGCAGCGACTGGCTGATCGAACTGATGCCGATCGTACTCTGCGCCCAGGACTCACGGATCGATTACGACCTGAGCCTGCCGGCCAACCGCTGCGTGCGCAACGACATCAACGATACACCCTTGTGGCACAAACCGGTGACCAAGGCCATGCGCCACCGCGGCCAGGAACGTCACCAGCGCATTTACCGCATCCTGGACGCCCTGCTCTGGGTGATCGAGGAAGATCACAGTCATGCCGTGCTGTTCGATGTGCACTGCTGTTCCTTTGAGGAAATGAAGGATGGACACAGCAAGATTCACATCGCCACCGAAGACGTGGACAGCGAGCAGTGGAGCCCGCTGCTCAAGCGCCTGCAGAGCCGACTCGGCGAAATCGACCTGCCCAACCTGAACAACCGCGTCAGCGTTGGCGAGCGCTATCACGGTGGCGGTTACACATCGAGCCACGTTGCCGAGCATCACAGCAACACCCTGACCATTCCGTTCGAGATCCAGAAGGTCTTCCTGGATCTGGACACCGGCGTACCTTTCCCGCTGGTAGTCGATGCCCTGCGCCACGGCCTGCACGATGTGCTGCTCGAGACCACGGCGGACGTCAGCCGTGCACTGCCAGGGCCCTCACTGCACCGTAACGACCTGATGGCCACCGAGCTGCCCCCCGAGGTACTGCTGGTCGACCGGGAACTGAAAAAGCTCGCCCGCGGCCTCGAAACACTGCTCTACATCAACCCCATCAACATGCCCGTTGAGCAGCGGCGCTTTTTCAAGCACCAGGGGCGCCAGGCGCCGAACTTCCGTTACCGTCAGCTCAAGATCGACCCCTACGCGCACCGCGAAAAGCTCTATCGCCTGCCGGTGGACTCGATCCGCGAGCCGGCCCTGCGCCAGCTCTACCGCCAGGTTATCGATGCCCTGGCCGAGCGTATCGACATGCTGGTGAGCATCGGCACTGACAGCTTCCTGTACAACTCGCTGCGCTACTACGGTGAGCCCACACCGGGCGAGCTGGCCAATGCGCGCTTTTTGCTGCACGCGGCCGACCGCGCCGAAGAACTGAACGGCCAGCAACTGAGTTCAAAGGAAATGATTCCGCAGTTCCAGCAAATGGCCAGGGAATGGGGACTCAAGTGCAAGGTGGAGCTGTCTGACCGCCTTATTGCTGCAGCCATGGTGAACAATGGCCGCAAGGCGCTGCTGGTGCGTCGCTCCGCCAAGGTCAGCCCGGTTGAGCTCAAGGCACTGGCGCACCACGAGCTGGGGGTGCACATGACCACCTCGCTTAATGCCAAGCAGCAGCCGCTGGAAGTCTTCTCCCTGGGCCTGCCCAACAACACCCACACCCAGGAAGGCCTGGCCATCTACAGCGAATACCGCTCCGGCAACCTCACGCTCAAGCGCCTCAAGAGCCTGGCCCTGCGGGTCATTGCGGTGGATCTCATGATCCGCTACGGCGATTTCTGCCGCACCTGGCGCACCATCGTCGAAGACTACGGCACCGAGCCCGAAGAAGCCTTCCGCGTCTGCACACGGGTGCACCGTGGTGGCGGCTTTACCAAGGATCACCTGTACCTGAGCGGATTCAGGGACGCCTACCAGCTGCACAAGACGCGGGATATCACCGGGCTCTTTATCGGCAAGACCAGCTTCGAGTTTCTTGACCTGATCGACGACCTGCTGGCCCGGGGCCTGCTGACCCCCCCCACCTACCTGCCGGTGTGCCTCAGCGACCCCGGCCCATCAGCACCGGAAATTGACTACCTGGTCTCCTGTATTCGCTGATGTGCAAGGCAGGAGCAAGGTAGAAGGAAAAAGGGGAAAGGGAGCGGGAGCGGCAAGGCAAAAGGGAGAAAGGGGAAAGGAAAAACAGGGAAAAGAAGCAGGGAAAAAGCATGGAGACAGCCAGGCCCGCCCTTTCGCGGGCCTGCCCGGGCCGCTCCCGATCACTGCCTAGATATTGCGGGCAATCAGATACAGGACAATCCCGACAACGATCAGCGCAAATATGACCTGGGATTGCAGGCTGTCCATTTTGCGCTTGCGACCCGACCTCGTCGTGGGAATCCCGGTAGCTTTGGCCACCTTTCTTTTCGTGTTTTTCTTGTGTTTCTTCAGCGTGCTCATGGCCCGCTCCTTAAGTTTTATCCGTCACTCAGCTGACTCCAGAGTTTGAAGGGCGCACAGCGCTCCAGTACTTCACCACGCTGAATCACCAGCACCTCGCCGGGCTCAAGCCCCTCCCAGCCGGCTGTATCCAGCGCCCGGCTGGCGACCCGCACCGCCCCCTCGGCCCGGTGCAAAAACAGGCCGGGCTGTTGCAGGTCACCGGCCTGGCCGTGGCCGTGCACAAACAGCAGCTCGCCGTCGGCGTAGATAAAATTGGCCAGCCCCAGCGGACGCATGCGAGCTGCGAAGTCCGATACCACGGCCAGTCGCACCTCAGGCAGCGGCTTGTCGTCCTGCCACAACACCCGCATGCGGGACATCAGCACACAAAAAGCCCGCTCGGCCGAGGCTTCGCCAATGGGCGTGTAAACACCCGTGGGGTAGGCGCGGCCATCTTCCAGTCCCGCCAGCTCGCCCTCCATGGCAAAAAGGTGCATGCCACCCATCAGCTCGCGGGCAAAGGGCTGACAGTTTGCCAGCACACCAGGCGGACTCCGCAGCTCCGCCTGCTGCGACAGTACCAGGGCACTCCCGGCTCCGTGGCGCTCGACAAAGCCGTCAACGAGCCCCGTCGCAGCAGGGTCACGCACCTGCTGGACATCGACACCCTGATAACACCCCAGCCCCCAGCTGCCACCCGCTTCTGGCAAGGGCCCAGCGAGACCTTCAAGACACCGTTGTAACGGGGCTTCAACGCCGGAATACGCGAACAATAACGACACGCCTGCAACCTCCCTTTTAAGTGTTTCAAACCCCTGCACGGGCGCACGGATATGGCTTTCGCCTAACCGGCCAGTGGCTTGCTGACCACCCGCAACTGACAGAACTGGTGAAAGCCTTCGGCCGAGCCATGAAAGCCATAACCGCTCTGGCGCGCCCCGACCCAGGGGCACTCCACGGTGCCAAAGCAGCTCTTGTTGACGCCGATCATACCGGCTTCCAGGTGTCGCGCCACCTGCCAGGCACGCTCTTCATCTTCACCGAACACCACGGCTCCCAGCCCGTACTCTGTGCTGTTGGCCAGAAACAGTGCCTCATCAAGGTTTTCATAGCCCTGAATGCAGAGCACCGGGCCAAAGGTTTCCTGCTGCATGATCCACATGTCAGAGCGGCAGTCGGTCAGCACCGTCGGGCTGACATAGCGCGGCGGATGCTCCTTGCCGCCATAGAGCAGACGCGCGCCCGCGGCCTGCGCCTGCTCGATCTGATCCAGCACGTGCTGGCGCTGGCGGTCATGAATCATGGGCCCGAGCCGCGCCCGGTCATCGTGCCAGGGGCCGGTCACATAGTGTGCAGCCCGCTCTATTACCCGCTGCTCAAAACACGCGAGCACCTGGCGATCCACATACACCCGCTCGGTGGCGACACAGACCTGCCCTGCGTTTTCAAAACTGCTGGCACAGGCAAAATCTGCTGCGGCATCCAGGTCAGCGTCATCCAGCACCAGCAACGGGTCCTTGCCGCCGAGCTCCAGCATCAGGCGTTTCAGGCCGGGGGCCGCACGGGTCATGATGTCCTTGCCCGCCTCCCGCGAGCCGGTAAAGGCCACCATGTTCACATCGGCCTCCACCAGTGCACGGCCCTGCTGATCGGGCCCCTGCACGACCTGCAACACGCCGGGCGGCAGATGGCGATTGAGCAGATCGGCGTAGGCCTGCGCAATCAGCGGAGTTTCCTCCGACGGTTTGAACAGCACCGTATTGCCACAAAGCAACGCCGGCAGCAGCATCCATTGCGGCATGGACATCGGGTAATTCCAGGGGCTGATCACGGCACAGACGCCCAGCGGATCATAGTACAGCGTCGATTCGGTATCGTTGTCACTGCTGCGTCGCGACTGCAGCGCCGCCACCGCCTGCTTCACCCGCGGCTCGATACTCTGGGCACAGAAACGCACCTCGCCGACTCCCTTGCGCAGTGGCTTGCCCATCTCCTGACTCAGCAGCTCCCCCAGATACTCGGACTCCTGCAGCAATTCCTGGGCAGCGCGCAGCAGGCATTCACCCCGCTCTTCTATGCTCAGGTGACTCCAGCGGGACAGCGCTTCGCGCGCGGCACACACCAGGGCGGGAATGGCGTCCAGCGACGTGGTGGGAATTTCGCCCACCGGTTCTCCCGTGGCGGGATTCAGGGAGATCAGATAAGTCATGGCAGCACCTCCTTCAGCCTGACCTTCAGGATAGTTGCTGCCAGACAGCCTCGCGAGCCCCGAGCGGCGGATGGCACCGCCCGGGACTTTATGCGAGGAATTTCACACTGGCCTCACAGCGGCGCTGTTAGGGTTCCTGTCACTTGAAACTTGCACCTCGCCATTACCGGGAACCGCGTCGCCGATGAATGCACTGGAAACCCTCAATCAGACCCTCTTCCTGTGGATCAACGCTTCGGACCCACAGCCCTGGCAACTGACGCTCAGTCGCCTCCTGGCACGGGACCTGATCTGGCTATTGCCCACGGGCCTGTGCCTGGGCTGGCTTTACGGCAACAGGCACCGGCGCCTGGCGCTGCTTGGCGCCACCCTGGCGGCGGGCCTTGGCCTGGGCCTGAACCAGCTCGTCGCCCTGGCGTGGTACCACCCCCGTCCGTTTGAAATCCCGCTGGGCCGGACCCTGCTGCCCCACGGCATCGAAAGCTCCTTTCCCAGCGATCACATGACCCTATTCATGGCCATC
>JBFGZM010000043.1:0-16331 GCA_041586815.1 Marinobacterium sp.
ACGACAAAGAGCAACAGCCAGAGCGCCAGCAGGTAGTGCCAGTAGATCGCACAGAGCGAGAGGCTTCGGCTCAGCTGCGCCAGCGGCAGGCCGCGGCCGTATCGCCAGAGGGTTCTGGCCCAGACCAGGAGCCCGCCGAGCAGATGCAGGCCGTGCAGCCCCGTCAGCAGAAAAAAGAAACTGTTGGCCGGATTCATGGAGAAGCCGTAGCCCAGGGCGACAAAAGTCCGCCACAGCCAAAGCTGACCGGCAATAAAACCCAGTGCACAGAGCCCGCCTATCCAAAAGCCGGCGAGACTCTCCAGGCGGCGACCGTGACGAGCGACAACACGGGCCCACTGCAGCGCCAGGCTGCCCAGCATCAGCACGAGGGTGTTCAATAGCAGCGGTTCGATCCGGCTCAGTGGCGCCGCAGCTTCCGTCAGCGGACGCCAGTCACCCAGCTGAGAGCGGGCAATAAAGGCAATCAGGAACAGAAAGAAAAACGAGCTGACAACCACCAGAAAGATACGCAAGCCAAGAATCGAGGTGCGACTGCGGTCATCCAGCTGCGGGCGTCCCGGCACCCCGTTGCCCTGCGGGAAACCATCCGCCGTTTTCAATAATGAGCTGCTCATGGCGCCACCTCCTTTGGCTCCGACCGTCGGGGCAGCGCGGCCAGGTCCTGCTCGGACAATGTCTGGGGCACGAAGTCCTGCTCCAGACCCGGTACGCTGTAATCGTAGGCCCAGCGATGCACCACCGGCAGTTTCGGACCCCAGTTGCCATGGGCCGGCGGCGTCTGCGGGGTCTGCCACTCAAGACTGGTGGCGTTCCAGGGATTGGGGCCGGACGGTGGCCCGCGAAAGGCACTCCAGGCCAGGTTGCCCAGAAACAGCAACTGGCTCACACCCACAATCAGTGCTGCCACCGTGATAAAGGCATTCAGGTCCTGGGCCGAGGGAGGAATAAAATCGTAGCCCTCAAAGGCATAATAGCGGCGCGGCACGCCCAGAAAGCCCAGGTAGTGCATGGGGAAGTAGATCGCATAGGTACCAAGGAAGGTGATCCAGAAATGCAGCTGCCCAACCGTATCGTTCAGCATCCGGCCGGTCACCTTCGGGAACCAGTGGTAGATGGCCCCGAAGACCACCAGTATCGGCGCTACTCCCATGACCATATGAAAATGCGCCACCACGAAGTAGGTATCCGACAGGGGAATATCGACAATCACGTTGCCCAGGAAGAGCCCGGTCAGCCCGCCCACCAGAAAGGTGAGAATAAATGCCAGCGCAAACAGCATCGGTACCCGCATATGGATGTCGCCACGCCAAAGCGTCAGCACCCAGTTGTACACCTTGAGCGCCGTGGGTACCGCAATGATCAGGGTGGTGGTGGCAAAGAAAAAGCCGAATTTCGGATTCATGCCGCTGACGTACATATGGTGTGCCCAGACAACAAAGCTCAGCACCCCGATAGCCACAATCGCCCACACCATCATGCGGTAGCCGAAGATATTCTTGCGCGCATGAGTGCTGATCAGGTCCGATACCAGGCCAAAGGCCGGCAGCGCGACGATATAGACCTCCGGGTGACCAAAAAACCAGAACAGGTGCTGGAACAGAATCGGGCTGCCGCCTTGGTGGTCCAGTGGCTGCCCCATGGACATCATGGCCGGCATAAAGAAGCTGGTACCCAGCAGGCGGTCACACAGCATCATGATGGCGCTGACAAAGAGCGCCGGGAATGCCAGCAATGCCAGCACCGTTGCCATAAAGATGCCCCAGACAGTGAGGGGCATGCGGAACAGGGTCATGCCGTAGGTGCGCGCCTGCAGCACCGTGGTGACATAGTTCAGCCCTCCCATGGTGGCGGCGACAATAAAGATCGCCAGCGAAACCAGCATCAGCACGATGCCCCAGTCCGCACCAGGGGTGCCACGGGTAATGGACTGGGGCGGATACAGCGTCCAGCCGGCGCCGGTGGGGCCGCCGGGAACGAAAAAACTGGCCAGCAGGACCAGCACCGACAACAGGAAAAACCAGTAACTCAGCATATTGAGATACGGAAAAACCATGTCCCGTGCGCCCACCATCAGCGGGATCAGGTAATTACCGAAGCCGCCCAGAAACAGTGCCGTCAGCAGGTAGATCACCATGATCATGCCGTGCATGGTCATGGCCTGGTAATAGGCCGCGGGATCCATGAACTCGAGGCTGCCGGGAAAGCCGATCTGCATGCGCATCAGCCCGGACAGCACCAGGCCCACCAGGCCCACGAAGATCGCGGTCAGACCATACTGAACAGCGATAACCTTGTGGTCCTGGCTCCAGATATAACGTGTCAGAAAACTGCCCGGCACATGGACAGGGTCCCTTTCCGCTTGTTCTGCATAGGCCATAATGTCCTCCTCAGACGCAGCGCAAACTGGCGCCGGTCACTGTTAGGGTGCGTCCTCGTCTGCCTGTGCTGCAATAAAGGCATTCAGGGCCTGCAGCTGCGCACTGCTCAGGCTGTAGGCCGGCATCACGGACGCATAGCCCTTTACCGTCCGGGCCGCGGGACTGACAATCGACTCCCGTACATAAGCCTCGTCAACAAGTACCTCGCTGCCATCGGCCAGAGGCTCGGTACGACCGTAAAGCCCTTTCCAGCTGGGGCCAACACCCGACCTGCCATCCAGGCTGTGGCAGGCCAGGCACCCCAGGGTTTCGGCCAGCTCCTGTCCGTCTGACACCAACTGACCTGGCGCAGCACCAGTGGCTCCCGGGCCCAAAGAACGGATCAGCGCAACGAGCGCCTCCAGGTCCGCGTCCGGCAGCGGATAGGCCACCATGACCGCCGCATACCCCTGCACCATTCGGGCACCGGGCTGCAGGATGGATTCCTTCAGATAGTCCTCATCGACGCGAACCCGGCTGCCGTCGGCAAGGGTTTCCAGGCTGCCATACAACCCCTGCCAGCCTGGACCGAGACTTTCGCTGCCATCCAGACTGTGACAGGCAACACAGCCATGCTGCTGGGCCAGTGCACGACCGCGCTCCACCGCAGGATCCAGACCCGAGCGCTGCGCCGCCTGCTCCAGCGTCTGGGCGAAGGTGGGCTGGCGATCCAGCCACTGCTCGAAGGCCTCGGGCGCCTCAACGATCATGCGCCCGCGCATGTTGTAGTGACCCAGACCGCAGAACTCGGCACAGAGGATTTCATAGGATCCCGCTACCTTGGGGGTAAACCAGAAATAGGACACCAGGCCCGGCACCATATCCATCTTGCTGCGAATCTGCGGAATGTAGAAATTGTGCAGTACATCTTTGGAGCGCTGCAGCACCTTGACCGGCAAGCCCACCGGCAAATGCACCTCATTACCCCGCACGATAACGTCATCCTGACTGCTGGCGTCCTCGGGGTTCACCCCCAGCGGATTGGCGGCGCTGATCCATTCCACGCTTGAAGTACCCAGCTGGCCGTCGGCCCCGGGCAGGCGAAACGCCCATTGCCACTGCTGACCCACCACCTCCAGCTCATAGGCGTTTTCGGGTACCCGGACAAAATCGTTATAGACCACCAGACCTGGCGCCAGCAGCCCCGCGATAGCAGCGGTGGTAACACCGATCAGCCACCACTCCAGCGTCCTGTTTTCCGGTTCATAGTGAGCTCTGGCCCCTTTTCGGTGGCGGTAACGTATAAGGGCCAGGGCCATAAAGAGGGTAATGGCAACGAAGAAAACGCCGGTGACGAGCAGGGTGAGAAAAAGGGTGTCGTCGATCGAGCCCCAGTTTGAAGCTGCTTCAGTCGCACGCCAGGGATTTAAGAGATGAAACAGAACTGACGCGATAACGATAATGATAAAAACGATTGCCAATGCCATCGATAATCACCCTCGCCCGCCGCCATGCTTGCGGCCTGTTGCTGTCGCCTGCGACAGGCCCGGCTGGGCGACCAGCAACCGTTGCGTTCACCGGTCGACCTGACATGAAATCGGGGAACAACAGCCCGACAGCGCCCGAATGGAAATGACACAGGGTTGCACTCAAAGGTACCCGGCCAGACCTTTAAAAGCGTAGTGCTGAAGCACAAATTATGCGAGCCCGCCCGGTACGGCACCCCGCGCACCCATGCCGATGCGCCTACTCCACGCGGTGGACAAGCTGTGATTATTTCCACTGGATTGCGTACTGAAACAGCACTGTAACCCGGCTTGCCCACCGCACAGTCAGAAATCATTCAACCTGGAAGGTATCTATTACTACGGGCTCTGCAGACAAGTGAACGGAGCTTTCCCCCAGGTTATCAACAGCATTACTCAAAGCTTTTGTGGATAAACTAACAGGAATATCTCGCCATTTTACCCACAGCAAGTTATCAACAGCCGATCTACCGGACAGCCCGCCGGGCGACGTCTGTCAGCCAGGCGGGAGGAAGGAAGGAAGGAAGGAAGGAAGGAGCAAGAACAATAAACACGTCTCGCTGACATGCTACGGTAGCCCCGCGCTCAGGCTCAGCCACCCTGACCAGACAGGGTGGCTTTGGTTTCCTCTGGCACAGCAACCGCTTGGCCCTTCTCATATGCACGCACGACAGCAGGCCGGGCAGCGATACTTTCAAACCAGCGCATCAGGTTCGGATAATCCTCCAGTTTTTGCCCTTGCCGCTCGTGCCGCACTATCCAGGGATAGGCCGCAATATCGGCAATGGAGTAATCGCCCGCAATGAACTCTCGCTCCGCAAGACGCTCATTGAGCACCCTGTAGAGCCGCTGCGTCTCGTTGATGAAGCGGCTCGTCGCATAGGGGATACGCTCAGGGGCATAATGACTGAAGTGGTGATTCTGTCCCAGCATCGGACCGAGTCCGCCAACCTGCCAGTAGAGCCACTGCAGCGTTTCAAACCGCCCCCGGGTGTCCCTGGTCAGCAGCTTTCCGGTTTTTTCCGCAAGATACTCAAGAATGGCTCCTGACTCGAAGATCGATAACGGCAGGCCACCGTCGGCGGGAGCACTATCAACGATGACAGGCATCTTGTTGTTTGGACCAATACGCAAAAATTCAGCGGTGAACTGCTCATTCTTATAGATATCAATGGGCTGTATCCGATATTCAAGCCCAACCTCTTCCAAAAATATCGTAATTTTGTGCCCGTTTGGCGTGGGCCAAAAATAGAGATCGATCATTCGCCGACCTCTAGATACTCAGAGATTGCACGATTGAACCCCTCAGGGTTATCCAGATTCGCCAAATGTGCCGCATGGGGCACAATCACCAGTTCAGCTCCGGGAACGGCTTTGGTCATTGCTTCCATGACAGGAAGTGGCGCTCCCCCATCCTCTGCCCCCACCACGAACAGTGTCGGCACCGTCATGCGCGGAAGATCTTTCAGATAATCCAGCTGCTTCAAGGCTTCGGCGCACCCGATCCAGCCGGCAGGCGATGTTCCCAGTATCATGGACTCGATACGGGCAACCTCATTCGGATGGCTCTCACGGAAAGACGGTACCAGCCACCGCTCGACCGTTCCTTTCAAAATAGCCTTCAGTCCGAATTTCTCGATTAACTCGATACGATCATCCCAGCCAGTGACGAAGGGTTCCGGCGCATCGGCGCGTGCGTCGCAGCAAACCAGCTTATCCAGCCGCTCCGGGTGTTCAAGCGCAAGACCCAGGCCTGTCATCCCACCCATGGACAGTCCCATGAAAGTGACGCGCTCAATATCGAGCTCATCCAGAATGGTAATGATGTCTTTCACCAGCAGGGCAAAGCTGTAGGGGCCAGGAGGTGCATCGCTGCGGCCGTGTCCCCGCGCGTCATAGCGAAGCACGTTGTAGCGTTTTGTCAGCAATGAAATCTGCCCATCCCACATGGTATGGTCGGCCGCGATACTGTTGGATAGCATCAACCAGGGGGCGTCCTTTTGTTGTGCTTTATCCACCTTTACAAACAGGCTTCCACCTTCGATTGCTACTTTCATGCTGGCAACTCCTCCTTCCGATTTTCACGTTCTGCAGCATTAACAGCCGGTAGCACCTTCTCCGCCATGAGCCTCATGGATTCACGGGCAAGCTCAGGATCGACCCAATCATGCCCTGCATACAGCAAGGTGCCAAACTGGCCTACTTCCTCCCGGAACGCGAGAAGCTCTTCAGCCACTTTTTCCGGAGACCCATGGATAATCAGCTGATCACATACGCTATCAACCGTTACTGCTTCGTCAGGCATATTGCGGTCGGTCTTGAACAACTCCGCCCGGCCATGCTTCTTGAGCTTAGTCACGAGCTGGTTATAGTAATGGCGGTAAGGGCTGTTGGGTCCCTCAACATATTCGCGTGCGGTCTTGTCATCCTTGGCAACAAAGATACTCTTGGCTACTCGCCAGTTGGCCAAGTCAGCTGGTCGACCGGCACGCTCACAACCTTCGGCATACTTTGGCCAATGACTCTTGACCCAAACTGGCATCAAAAAGTTTGCAGATATGGGGTCCCAGCCTCTGGCCGCTGCTTCTGTTACGCCTTTTGAAAAGGGTGCTACCGCGGTTACAACGATGGGCGGATGCGGACGCTGCAGCGGACGGGGCAGAACGCCCTGGCCAATATCAGCCATCAGGGTGCGCTCTGTGGAAATGGTCCAATACTTCCCTTTTATATTATAGGGAGGTTCGTCTTTCCAGATCGAAAGTATCTGGTTTATAGATTCAAGGAACATCTCGTTGCGATTGGCATCAAGGTTTCCAAAAACTTCTGCGTCGGAGAGTAATCCACCAGGGCTGATACCAAAAATAAGGCGACCATCAAAAAGGTGATCCAGCATTGCGATCTGTGAAGCGACAGCTGCTGGATGGTTATTTGGCAAATTCACCGTACCCGTACCAAGCTTGATATTCTTCGTCGCATCGAGAAGCGTGGCTATAAATATTGCGCAAGAGGTAATATTTTCCGCCTGATCAGTAACATGCTCTCCAACATAACCTTCGGTAAAACCCAACTGGTCAGCCAGAATAAATGCGTCTCTATCCTCACGCAGTGACTTTTTCCAGTCTTTGTTCAGCGGATGAATTGGCATCGTAAAAAATCCAAGATCCATGTCAGAGCTCCCGTTTGATTCTCTTGTTTTGTGACTACTTTATAACGCGCTCAGTAAATAATCGAAAATCATATAATCTGATCAAACGTATTAAATAGCCTTATTGCCTCATTCTTTATTCGCAGCCAGGCGTCGAATCCTCATCGAAACAGGCACATTCGAACAAAGGGCGAAAAACAAAGACATCAATAAAAAACCTTTATTATCAAATGGTTAATGACATATGAGACAGAGGGAAAAAGTGATAAGCTCCGGCCTCTCCTGCAAAAGTAACTGCTCAGAAAAGCACTCTATATGGCCACTATTCATCCATACTCGTAACGGCTCAGCTCAACAACTTGGGTAAATTTATCTGGAAGACTGTCCGACAGGTCTCATCTCTGTAAAGCTGAGCGGCCGAGTTGGGTGAAGTGATACCTTATGGCATCAGGATGAAGAAGTCAGGCCAGGTGAGTGCTGGAACTCGAGTCATGCTACCTCAACATCCTCAATCATCAGGATCACGACCCTGGGTTAAAGCAGTATTTTTCAGCCGTTCAGAAAGAATCCACTTGAAGAATTACAGATCATTTCGTATCGGGTATGAAAATATAACCTTTAAAAATGGCACGAGCGGTGCACAGGGAAACCAGAACTATTAATACAGTGGCTATTAACAGCATGGCAATTGCTATTACCATGCTGACCGAATTATCAACCAGATCATGATAACGCAGTGCTGCTATTGCCATCGCTGCGGATGGAAAAGTATAGGCCCACCATGACACGGAAAATGGAATTCTGATAAACAATCGCACCATACTGAACAGCAATATGAAAATAAAAAAACCCGTAAAAAAAAGCAACCTTGCCAATAAATCCAGCTCCCCGCCATTCAAAAGAAGATACACATTAAAACCAATCCCGGGGGGAGCCATTAAAATGAATAAAGTGGGCAGAAATTTTTCAGGCAACTGGTCATGAAATATGATACGGTACATCATAATTGTAAAAAGGATAACCCAGAACACCAGACCAATACAGAAAAAAAACCAGGACACTTCGACGTAACCTAATTGTGCACCCGCCAAGGGGACTGCCATGTTTCCAACCACTGGAATAAACCAGGACGGATTAGAAGCCTTTATTTCAAAGTTATGAGTAATCCACCTGTTAATTATAATAATAGACAAACCCAGGTGCGCCACAGCGGAAACAAGCCATATATTTTCACTAAAAACCGAATCATAGGGTAGTATTGCAGCTGAAATCAATAACAAGCTAATCGTAATCGTTGGAAAAAAATTCACTAGCACAGGATGTAAAAACTCATTCACAACAATGTCTTTGAACAGACAAAGTTTAAAAGCGTATAGAATAATTATTACTATGAAACATAGCAGTGCGCCCCCGACTATCGTCTCTCCCACAAGCCCAGACCAGCCAAAAATTTCGTTTGCCTTGCGCCAAGCAAGACCAAGACCTGAAAGCCCCATGACTATTGAAAACAATGCTACCGGCGCATGCGCTAACCATGCCATGGGGTGTTCAGATCTTGGCGTTATTGCAGACATAAGAGGCATTCACCTTCGCGCATATAGTTGGAACGTTCAACCACTCAACCAGAATGCTAGCGCGTTTTGCTTCGCATCGTGACGAACTCTTCGGCCGCCGTCGGGTGGATACCGATCGTGCTGTCGAATACCGCCTTGGTGGCACCCGCTTTGAGCGCTACCGCGACGCCCTGGATAATCTCACCGGCATCCGGCCCAACCATGTGAACACCCAGAACCCTGTCGCTGACCGGATCAACCAGCAACTTCATGAAAGTACGTTCATCGCTGCCACTGAGTGTATGCTTGAGTGCCCTGAAGCTGGAACTGTAGACATCAACTTCACCGTGGCGCTCGCGGGCCTGCTCCTCCGTCAGGCCAACGGTACCGATATTCGGCTGGCAGAATACCGCCGTCGGTATCAGCTCGTAATCCACAGCTACCGATTGACCGCCGTAAAGATGACGCACCAGTGCCATGCCTTCCGCCAAAGCCACCGGCGTCAGTTGAACACGATCGGTGACATCACCGATGGCATAGATCGAGGGCTCGTCGGTCTGCAGCTGCGCGTTGACGATAATCGCGCCGTTCTCGCGCTGGCGCACCCTGACATTTTCAAGCCCCAGCCGGGAGACATTGGGCACCCGGCCGGTAGCATAGAGAATGCAATCGGCCTCCAGCGCCTCGCCGGTGTTGAGGCGGGCCAGCAAACTGCCATCGCTTTGTTTCTCGATTCGCTCAATATCCGTGCTGAAACGCAGATCCACGCCCTTCTTGCGCATCTCATTGGCGACGCACTGGCGCACCTCACCATCAAACCCGCGCAGGAACAGATCGCCCCGATAGAGTTGATGCGTTCTGGCACCCAAGCCTGCGAAGATGCCGGCAAACTCAACCGCAATATAGCCGCCACCCACCACAATCATGCGCTGCGCAAAGGTGTCGAGATCAAACACCTCGTTCGACGATATGACATGCTCATGCCCGGGGAACCGAGGCACATAGGGCCAGCCGCCAGTCGCAATCAGGATGCGTTCAGCGCTGTAGCGGCGCTTGTTAACCTCCACCGTATGGGCATCAACAATACGCGCACGCCCGTCGAACAGGGAACAGCCGGCCTCGCTCAACATGTTGCGGTAGATGCCATTGAGGCGTGTAATCTCGTTGCTCTTGTTGTCCCGCAGGGTCGGCCAGTCAAAGGTTGCCTTGCCTGCCTCCCAGCCAAAGCCGCGCGCCTGTTCGAAGTCATCGGCATAATGAGAAGCGTATACGTACAGTTTCTTCGGTACACAGCCGACATTCACGCAGGTGCCACCCAGATACCTGTCTTCCGCAATCCCCACCCGCTTGCCCATCGCCGCGGCCATTCGGCCTGCCCGTACACCACCTGAGCCGGCACCGATCACGAACAGATCAAAATCAAATTCTGCCACCGTATCCTCCTGTGGTCTGGAGAGAAAGAGCTGTACCCTTGCCCGAAATGGTCGCAGGACATGCGACCTGCGTTATGCCATACATTCGGCATACGCCTTGCGCGTCGTCTCGACGTCTGCCACAGCGCGCCCGATGGAAGGCAAACCACTTTTAACAGCCTGTATCAAGGCTCCATTAGATGGCGCCGTGATGCCATCTGGAAGATGTAAATTGTTCTCGAAGCCCACGCGCACGTGTCCTCCAAACCCGGCCGCGACTACGGCACATGCAGCCTCCTGCCGCCCGAAGGCGCACACTGACCAGGGCAATGCATCCTTGTTGGCTGCGAGGAACGGTAACAGGTCAGCCGGCTCCGATAGACCGTCATGGCTGTACCGACCAAGAACAAAAAGTACCTGCGGGCGCTGGAACGGTACGATGCCCCGCTGAATCAGTTCATTGAACCAAATCAGTTCCTGCGCAGAGTACAGGATGAACTGCGGGAAAATACCGGTAGTACGCAGCCACGACAGGAATTCAGCGGCCGCACTTTCGTGTGCCTCATCGGGGATGATTTCACGCGGCGAGATACTGACCGCTTCCGGTCGCAAGCCATAAATCGCGGCCATCTGCTCGTGCGCCTGAAAACACCCGGCGGCCTCGCTGGTCACCTGTAAAACCAGCCGATCTCCCACGGCCTTGCGTACCGCAGTCAAGGCCGCGCGGTACGCCTCTACATCAAGCGAATGCCGCCCATCTGCATCTCGTACGTGCAGGTGAATCAAGCTCGCACCCTGTTCCGCGCACTCACTCGCGGTGCGCGCCAGCTCTGCCGGGGTAATGGGTAACGCGGGATGATCATTTTGGGTACGCCTTGCGCCATTTGGCGCAACGGAGATGATCATCGGTTGATCCTGAAGTGTGGCTCTATTATTCATTTCTTATGACTCCGGCTCATGTAAAACAATCTCGTCTCTGGCCATTGCAAGATCCCACAAGACTTCATGCACAGCAGCGGTATCCTGCCCGCCATGCCCTTGCGAAAGCGCAGCAAAATACAACTGGGTACTCGCAGAAAAGAGCGGAGTCGGACAAGCCAGTTCACTCGCGAACGCGCCAATCAGATCCATATCTTTCTTGAATACTTCGATTTTCATTGCCGGTGGGTCATATTGACGGTCAACCATCAGCGGCCCTCGCACCTCCAGCATTCGGGAAGTCCCGGCGCTGTCGCAGAGCACTTCATACATCATGGCGGGGTCGAGACCGGCTTTGCGTCCAAGGACCAGGGCTTCTGCAGCAGCCACATTATGAATCTGCACCAGCAAGTTGGTTATCATCTTCATGCTGGTCCCTTTGCCGAACTCCCCGAGATAACGCTGCCGGTTCGCAAACCCCCTCAATACGCTCAGTCTGCTCTCGTAGGCGTCATGGTTACCACTGGCGAGTACCAGTAGATCACGGCTCACAGCCTGGGCACCCGTACCACTCAGGGGACAATCAAGCATCGTTACATCGACGGAGGCCAGAGCCGTACAGGCACGTGTTTTCTCGCGAAGCGGGAGGGTGCTGCACTCGATAACAACCTGTGCAGGCCTGGGGCTTTGCGTTAATCCGTCCTTCCCGGACACTATATCTTCGAGGGCACTGCTGTTTGGTAACAGGCAGATGATGGTATCCGCCGGGATATCCATTGGCGCCGTAACCGCTATCCCTCCGGCCGCACTCAACTCCTCGCGCCGGCGTTGGCTACGATCACAGCCATACACAGTAAAACCCTGTTCCAGCAGGTTCTTCGCTACCGCCGACCCCATGATACCCAAACCAATAACGCCAACAGCAGTTTCTTCATTGTCCATTAAAAAACCTCCCAATCCGATTAACCCCAGGCCAATGCAAACGCCATAGAATTTATCCTGCCCACCTGCGCTCATTCTTTTGGATGAGAGCACATAGGGCATTATGGATATACAGAGATGAAACCTATATTCCGGTCAGTTTCATAACAGCGGATCACCTCTGGTATTTGAAACTTACAAAAATTTTATACAACCTGATTCTGATAAACTGCACAAAACCATATCAGTGTGTTATTAACCTCGCGGACAAACAGGTTCCCTACCTATTTGTCTGTCACCCTACAAAAACAGGCGCAAGTGCGTGAACGTGCTGGTTTTCGTGGGGTTTGCACTGCCCTGCGGGCAATGATGAATCATCCCTGCTTCATGTATTAACCCGACGGGTTAATACCTGGCCCGAACTATCAGGTGACGACGAGTATCGGCCTCAAGCGCCATCGCGTTTGTAACGGCGCCAGTACCCCACCCGGTTAGCCTCCTTGCCGGCACTCGAGAGCAGGCATGTCGCGTAGCGGCGCGTAACCGCTACTCATTCGGCCTGTTAGTGGCCAGGACTCTTGTCGCCTTCACCAAACGCCACAATAATGTGGCGTAACTGGCAGGCCTAGGATAAAGGCAACATTACATACTTTTGAAAAGCTTCCCTTTCAGCAAGGCGCTGATACCAGACATGCAAATGCGGAAACTCCTCGCTGGTCGCGCCCATGGCGAACCATCGATAGGCGAGGATACCGAGCGCCATATCCGCCAGGGTCAGCTGTGCGCCGCAGATATAGGGGCTAACTACCAGACGCTCTTCCAACATTTTCCATAGATCGGACGTCTTGTTCCATGCAGCCTGGATTGCGTCTGTGTCCCGATCTGCCTCAGGTGTTCGCACAAGGCCGAGGAAAACCGGACGCATAGTCGGCCATACGGTTCCCAGCTGCCAATCCAGCCACCGGTCGACATCAGCACGAACCTTCAGCTCACTGGGGTACAGCGTTTCTGCACCCATTTTCCCGGCCAGATAGCGTACGATGGCATTCGACTCCCAGAGTATGAAATCACCATCCTCAATTAACGGGACGAGCCCATTTGGGTTTTTTTCGAGGAATTCAGGCTGCTTGTTGACCCCATACTGACCACCAGCATCTATCTGTTTCCAGGCGCAGTCAATTTCGTCGCACAGCCACAGGAGCTTTTGAACATTAAAAGAATTCTTGCGTCCCCAAATCGTGATCATGACATCTCCTTCTCTAATAGCTCATCCAGACCGGCACCCTGTCAATACACGTAATCGTATATTTCAAGAGGGTAAATAATGATGCTGCTGATGCACAGCCCGAAAAACACTATCGGAATTATTAAGCCGGCTGATAATTACAGGTAACAGGAGTGCATCACAACCGGAATCATTGAGAGAACAAAGCCCAATAAAACCTTTAACATCCGCACTCATGCGCCTAATAATTTTACTAACGGAATGTGAAATGGCGGAAAAACAAATTAAAACCATTCATCCGCCCGGTTGATAATCAGTCCACCTTGTAAGCGACCGGATAGGTGTACCCTTCCTGCTGCACCGCCTCGATATAGTCCTTAATCACTTTACTACCTGGCATGCTACGCGTATTCGCCTCTATTGCCATTTTGTTGGGGAAGTCACCAAGCGCATTGGCCCAATCAGTACGCAGTTTGTCACCCGCCGGGGTAACCGTGGATCCTAACCCCTCCAAAGATGCCAAATCGCTCTTTTGACGCTGATTCAGCAGAGTACCGGATAGTTTCTCATACTCTCTGCCAACCTCGGCAATAATAGCCTTCACGTCTTCCGGAAGTTTTTCCCAGGTTCTGTTGTTTATAGTTAATACGTTGGTCGCCATAGCGCCAAATCCTATGAGCGAAAAACGGGGCGCCGCCTCATACAGTTTGAATCCGAGCCATGCAGAAGGGAACATGATCCAGCCGTCGTAAACACCGGTTTGCATCGCCAGATAGGCGTCCGGCAGCGAGGATTGAACGGGAACCGCTCCAACAAATTCCAGCCACGGCAGGTTTGGACCCGCCCCGGCAATTTTGACACCCTTGAGGTCGCTGACCTCATTCCAGTCCATCGTCGTACCAAGGTGATAGTTGTCATAGCCACTGAGCCCCAGTAACTTCTGCTTGTAGTTATTCTCAAGCGCTTCTGTCAACTCAGGATTTTGGTCATACACCTTGCGGGCTGCATGGATAGCCTGCTCCGCATCGCCGGTAGAAAACGGAACGAAATACGGGAAGTTATGCAGAAATAGCTTCGACATCTCAAAGCAAGTGCAGTACCCGCCAACGTCCAGTATTCCGGACTCGACAGCCTCAAGTGTCCCGTCGACACCCGCGATGGTTCCACCATATCCCTCAATGAAACGCACCTCGTGCTCGGTCTCCTCGCTCACACGCCGAATAACCTCCGGTTGAAAAAAATACTGCATAGCTGCGGTATAAACCGAGGACCCACCTTCCAGCGATACCCCCCCAGGGTGTCCGGCACCGATGCGCAGAGTGTACTGCTCCGCCATCGCTGACGTGGCCACACCGATTCCTAGAGCGACGACAACTGCAGGTGTAAATAGCTTTTTATAAGTGTACATATATTTATTCTCACTTTTTCAGGCTTTCACTTGCTATACGCTGTTTGGCTTACTCAGCATACACCAGAACACTTTTTGACTGGCAATCCAGAGCTCAAACGGAACTTTCAACCAAAGCAGCACCCCTCAAGCTGACACACAATCGACCACCACGGATCTGCAGCCGACAGTCGTATCCGGGCGCTGTGTGCCTGGCCGTGTCGCTCATATGAGCAACACGGTCGACCTCTTGGCCCTCTTGCACTCGGGTTTTACAGAACAATCAGGGATTCGAGCGTAGCTGCTCTGCTTGCCGGCTCAGTTCTTGCTGCGCCAGTGCCAGTATGGCAGTGGCAATCAGGAGCGTCGCGACAGGAAATTTTCTTTGGGACATGGTTCTCTCCATATTTTATTAGTCTTGGACTGGAATGAGTTTATCCATCTTTGATGGTCATGCAGCAGAACAATTAGATCCTGCTCTGTACCCTGGGTTTATTATGCACAACTTGCCGCTGCGTCCTCATTAGAATTCATTCTTGCTACCATCAGGAAAAATGGTGGTGACCGCCCATTCGCACCCATGCGTACGTGCTTTAACGGCCAGGCATGCTGGAATCCCTTGCTTTTAAGCAACACCCGGGGACCGTACATTCTGCTCATAACGGATAAACAGGCAGAAAACCTATTTATCCGCCAGGTTAATCAATCACTACCGTTGCTCCTGCTGCCACTGTGCCTCGAGTTGGCGCAGCTCCTCTTCCAGAATGCCAAGAAAGGCCTCTGCCTCAGGAGACATTGCCTTACTGGCAGGCTCGATCACAACCAGGTCCAGCCACATGGTGGGATTAACGATCGGATTCAGAGTAAAGTCGCTAGTGCTCGTGTATTTATTATCGACATCGGCCATCAATACCGCAGGCAAGATGGCGGACCATTCAGTTTTCGTTACAAGATCCAGTGAGCCAAATATCGAATCGAGCTGAATCATGCGCTCGAGTTTGATGTCGTTGGAAGCAATATAGGTCTCAAGGGAGTGTCGCCGTGTATTCCGTTTACTCGGCATCACCAGCGAGAGAGGCTCCAGCTCTGATAACTCAACCGGACAGCGATGAGGCAACCCGGAGTCCGGGCCAGTAACGAGAATTTCCTGTGTACGCAGCATGAGTCGCTGCTTCACGCCAGGAATGTCTTCACAGGCCGGGACAACCGAAAAATCAAGTTCACCCGCCTGCACCTGCTGTGTCAGCAGGCCACTGAAGCCTTCAACAACGCGCACCATGGTATTGGGGTGTTCTTTCATGAAGCGTGCAAGCGCTGGTGCCAATGCACGCCGAGTCGCGGTGGGCATCAGGCCAACGGTAATCTCTCCGGTGAGTCCCTGTGTGTAGGCCGCTGCTGACTGGAGTGCGCTTGAGTGGGCCCGAAGGACCTCTATGCCATGCTGGTAGAAGTCGCTACCGGCTGGCGTAGGGGTCACACGCCCCTTCTCGCGCAGGAACAGCTGAACGCCGAGGCGATCCTCCAGGTTGCGAACATGTTGCGAAATACCAGACTGCGTCGCATGCTCGCGTGCTGCCGCAGCCGTGAAGGAGCGTTCCTCGTATGCGGCCACGAAAAGCCTGATATCACGTAGCGTGGCTGACATTGCCATCTCCCATTTATTATTGTGATCAAATATCTACCTCTACGCTCGTGGATTCCCACGGCCGTAAAGTAAGAACCCAATGGCACGGCCACAGTGAGCAGGGCAAACAGGAAGGAGTTTAACGCAAACAGCGCCAGAATCGGACCGTCTCGACCCTGGATTTCGACAGGCAAGGCCGTATGGAGGGCTCCAGTCACCCGACGTCGGGGTGAATGCCTACGAGTAAACCATGGCTATCG
>JBFGZM010000044.1:0-15659 GCA_041586815.1 Marinobacterium sp.
ATTAACCGTTTTCGCGGCGATATTGCGCTGTTGCAGTCCGGCCTCGACTGGCTGGAAGCGCGTACCGGCAAGCCGGTACTGGGAGTCTTGCCCTATCTGCATGGCCTGCACCTGGAAGCCGAAGATGCGGTGGCCCGGGAGCAGCAGATCCAGCCGCAGGGTGCCTGCCTGCGGGTTCAGGTGCCGGTAATGCCTCATATCAGCAACCACACGGATTTTGACGCCCTGCGGCTGCACCCGCAGGTGGACATCGAGTTTGTCGGCCCCGGCGACGTGCCAGGCTCCGCTGACCTTATTATCCTGCCGGGTTCCAAGTCGGTACGCAGCGACCTGCACTGGCTGCGCGGGCAGGGCTGGGAGGCGCATATCCGGCGTCACCTGCGTTACGGCGGCAAGCTTGTTGGCATTTGCGGGGGCTTCCAGATGCTCGGTCAGCAGGTGCATGACCCGCGGGGGCTCGAAGGCGCACCCGGCAGCAGCGCAGGCCTGGGCCTGCTGGATATTGACACCCGGCTTGAACCCCACAAGCAGTTGCGCAACGTAACGGGAAGCCTGGCGCTGAACGGTGCTGAAGTGGCGGGGTACGAAATCCATCTGGGTGTCAGCGAGGGGGCGGGCCTGCAACGCCCGGCGCTGCAGCTGGAAGGGCGTGACGAAGGGGCTCTGAGCGAAGATGGTCAGATCCTCGGTACTTACCTGCATGGTCTGTTCGATCAGGCCAGCGCCACCGATGCGCTGCTGGGCTGGGCCGGCTTTGCCGGGGCGGCGACACCGGACTATCAGGCGCTGCGCGAAGCGGGTATCAACCGCCTGGCAGACTGCCTTGAGGCGCATCTGGATCTGGATGCGGTGGACCGGTTGCTGGGGCTCTGAAAAGCGTTGCGGATCCGGTTTGTCAGGGGATCAGCAGCACATAGCCTGCAAACAGCGCCCACGACAACCCCAGCAGTATCCAGGGCAGTGCGTTCGAGCGCCCGGCGGCGTTGCCAGCGTCGATGTCCGGTGCGGGTGTTTCGTGCGGCTGCTGGGTCTGTGCCTTCACCTGCTTGATCTGCTTGTTCAGTTCCCTCGATCTGGCCTTGTGCTGCTTTTTGTACTCCTCGATGCCGCGCTGGATACCTCTGGCGATCAGCTTGGTCTGCTCCTTGGTCTGGCCTGGCTGCTGTGTGACGCGGGCGACCTTCAGGGCTTCATCCTGGGTTTCGGGGGAGGGAGCTCTTTGTTTTGAATATCTGGCCATCGGTATCTCGTTACCCTGGGTGTGAATCTTCGCTGTCTAAGGTGACCGCGATCCGGTTTCGGGTCAATGGCAAATCGGGTATCTCGTGCTGATCGACAGTACCCACCGGTGGTCAGTTTCCGGCCTGAAGGTCACCGGGTAATGGCGACAAAGGGTTTCATTTCTGGAATTTTTATTCCAATTCCGGGGTGCGGAGGCTATAAGGGGTCCTGAACACAGGAGGACTGCAGCCCATGAATGCCGCTCCACAAACACTGGCCGACCTCAAGTCCGCCATCGCCGATCAGCACTCGGTGTTAAGCAAGCGTCTGCGTCAGGTGGCGCAGTACGTGATGGACAACCCGAATGCCATCGCCTTTGGCACCGTGGCGGTGATTGCCAAGGATGCCAGTGTGCACCCTTCTACCCTCGTGCGCTTTGCCAATGCCTTTGGCTACAGCGGATTCAGCGAAATGCAGCGCCTGTTTCAGCAGAAGCTGATTCAGGAATCCCCCGGCTATACCGAGCGTAGTCGCATTGCGTGCGAGGAGTTGGGGGATAAGGGCGGCGATACCCCCCTGCAATTGCTCACGCAGTTTGCAGGAGCCAGTGCTGTGGCGCTGGAGCAGCTGTGTGAGAGCATCAGCGAGCAGGACCTGGAACGGGCAGTAGACATTCTGGCTGCCGCCGACGCCACACATGTGGTCGGGGTGCGCCGGGCCTTCGTCGTGGCAACCTATTTTGCCAGTGCGTTGCGTCATATTAACCGCCGTGCCTACCTGATCGATGGTGTGGGCGGCATGTATGCCGAGCAGGGCAGTGCCATTGGTAGCAAGGATGCAATTATCGTTACCAGCTTCCAGCCCTATGCATCGGAATCCCGGGATGTGGCCAAGGCTGCCGTTGAGCGCGGTGTGCCACTCATCCTGATTACCGACAGTCAGCTCAGCCCGCTGGCGGGCCTGGCGTCGGTCTGCTTTGTGGTGCGCGACGCCGAAGTGCACGGCTTCCGAGCCCTGGGATCCACCCTTTGTCTGGTCCAGGCGCTGTCCATCAGCCTGGCTTACCGGCTCGGCATGCAGCGCATAACCGGCTAAGCCACGCAATGTTGTGGGCGAGACTGTCATTGCACATTGCCCCTTCACAGGCCGATAAAAAGCGACATTTATGCCTGCATACAAGCCCCGCCCCCCCAGTGCTCGCGTCTGGCCTATAGTTAGTCAGCAGCGGTATGGGTTGCGCCTGCGCTGCCGGTGACACTATCGCAAGCGGTTCGAGGAGGCAGATTATGCGTACATTGCTGGGAGTGGTGAGTCTGAGTCTGGCATCCATGCTGGTGATGGCCGAGGGCAAGGCGGTGAACTACACAGTCAACGGCCAGGCCTATGAGGGCTATTATGTCAGCCCGGCGCCGGATGCCCCTCTGGTACTGCTGGTGCACGACTGGGACGGGTTGACCGAATACGAGATTCAGCGTGCCGAGATGCTGTCGGACATGGGATATGCAGTCTTTGCCGCGGACCTGTTTGGTGCCGGGGTGCGGCCCACGGCGATGGAAGACAAGCGCCAGCATACCGGCGAGCTGTACCAGGACCGGCAAAAAATGCGCGCGCTGATGACCGGGGCTCTGGATGCGGCAAAGGCTGCAGGGGCGCAAACCGAGGCGGTCGTAGCGGCCGGTTACTGCTTTGGCGGTGCCGCGGTACTGGAACTGGCCCGTTCCGGTGCGGCGCTGCAGGGATTTGCGACCTTCCACGGTGGCCTGGGTACACCTGAAGGGCAGAATTACAGTACGACCAAAAGCAAGGTGCTGATCATGCATGGCTCCGCTGATACGGCCATCAGTCTGAGCGACTTCGCGGGCCTTGGGGCTGAACTGGAATCGGCGGGGGTGGCGCACGAAATGATCACGTACAGCGGTGCGCCCCATGGATTTACCGTATTTGACTCGGACAGTTACCATGAAGAGGCGGACAAACAGTCCTGGAAGCGCTTTGCCGCTTTTCTGGATGAGCAGCTGGGGTATTGAAAGCAGGGGCAAGGCAGGGGGTACAAGGCGCAAGGAATGATGTGAAAGAGGCCCCGAAAGGGGCCTCTTTGTTTTGCTGGGGTACTATTCTTCTAGCGCGGCTCGCTCATCAGTCCCTTGACGATGGCGAAGCAGGCCAGCAGCAGCACGATGGTGAACGGGAAGCCGGTCGACACCGCCATGGCTTGCAATGCCCCCAGACCGCCGCCGAGGAGCAGGGCGATGGCCACCAGGCCTTCAAACACGCACCAGAACACCCGCTGCGGGGTCGGCGCATCGATCTTGCCACCGGCGGTGATGGTATCGATCACCAGGGAGCCGGAGTCCGACGAGGTCACAAAGAACACGATGACCAGCACGATACCGATAAAGGATGTGATCTCGGTCAGCGGCAGTTGCTCCAGCATGGAGAACAGCTGCAGCTCCAGCGGTGCACTGGTAACAGTCTGAATACCGTCGTTCACCAGCTGGCTGATGGCGGTACCGCCAAAGGCGGTCATCCAGAATACGCTGACCAGGGAGGGGATCAGCAGGACGCAGGTGATGAACTCGCGCACGGTCCGGCCACGGGATACGCGGGCGATAAACATGCCAACGAACGGCGACCAGGAAATCCACCAGGCCCAGTAGAAGGCAGTCCAGCCCTGGCTGAAGTTGGCATCGGAGCGCCCAACAGGATTGGCCAGTGCCGGCAGGTGCTGCACATAGGCCCAGAGGTTATGGAAGAAACCGCTGAGGATCGCGACGGTCGGGCCGACGATGACCACAAACAGCAACAAGATGACGGCCAGTACCATGTTGATTTCCGACAGCCGCTTGACGCCGGCATCCAGGCCCGCCACCACAGACAGCAGCGCGATGCCGGTAATACCGATGATCAGAAACACCTTGGTGGTTTCAGTTGCGGGTAACCCGAACAGGAACTCAAGCCCGGCGCTGGCCTGTTCGGCACCGAAACCCAGCGAGGTTGCCAGGCCGAAAAGGGTGGCAAATACCGCGAGGATATCGATGATGTGACCGGTCAGGCCCCAGATGCGCTCACCGAATATCGGATAGAAGATCGAGCGCATGGTCAGCGGCAAGCCCTTGTTATAGGAGAACAGTGCCAGCGCCAGCGCAACAACGGCGTAAATTGCCCAGGGGTGCAGTGCCCAGTGGTAGATGGTGGCAGCCATCCCCAGGCGTCGCGCGGCTTCGACATCGCCCGGCGCTCCTGCCAGGGGCGCCCAGCTGTCGGGCGAGCCGGCATTATCGGCAACGGACGATGCATAGTGCGACAGGGGCTCCGACACGCCGTAGAACATCAGGCCAATACCCATGCCGGCGGCGAACAGCATGGCGAACCAGCCACTGTAGGAATAATCCGGTGTGGCATCGGTACCGCCCAGGCGAACCCGGCCCAGTGGCGAGATCACCAGTGCCAGGCACAGCAAGACAAAGATGTTGGCGGAGGTAATAAAGAACCAGTCGAGGGATGATGTCAGCCAGACACGCATGGTATTGAACATGGTTCCGGCACTGTCCTGAAAGGCCAGTGTAAAAAAGACGAAGGCGACGATGCACAGGCCCGAAATCAGAAAGACAGGGTTGTGCACGTCCAGATTGAATGGGCCTATCTGGGTACTGATATTGTCCTGGCCGATTTCATAATCGGTTTCAATCAGGGTGGAGTCCCCGTCAGGGCTTATATCGGTGGGTTCAGTCATGTTTCTCCCTTATATGGACTGATGAATAAAAAGTCTAAAGCGGTTGTGGCCCCGGCACGGGGCGGCCAGTGTTGCGGGTGGGCGACCTTTCCGCGCCAATGCTGAAGCGGCCGGGTACTTAGCGCACAACCAGTACGGATACCTTGGAAAAAGATGCGAAGTAGCCGGCGTTTGATGCAAACACATGCTCCAGCAAACCGGGGACATGGGATGCCATCACCACCAGATCGGCGCCGGTCTCGGAGGCAGCACGCATCAGGGTGTCATCCAGATCCACGCTGGGATCGTGGCTGATATAGGAGGCACTGCTGACATTGGGGAGCTGATACTGCGCTGCTTGAGCCTGGCCGAACTGCTCCATTTTACGGGTAAACTCGTTCGGAGTATGGGCAACGCTGCTCGGTGTGCTGGCGGTGACACCGACATAGCAAACGGAGGCCTTGTACAGCCGGGCCAGATCGGCCGCCGTTTCTAACGCCTTCTGAAGTTGCTCTGCGTGGGCCAGATCGACTGGCACCATGATGTGTTTGTACATGCGGTTTTCTCCCTGTGGGTGGCAGGTGACACTTTGGAGAGTGGATTAGCGCTGTAATTATTGCAGATGCTTGAACGATAAGGGGGAATCTTGCGAAATTAACTGGCGAAAACCTGTTTTGGCAGGTGTTTTTTCGCCCTGAACGCACCAAAGCCGGCGGCGCCGGCCTTTCAGTCTGGGTAATACCGTTGCGAAAGGCTCAGACGCGGGGGGCGGCGTCATTCAGGGCTCGGCGGTTCTGCCACCGTTTGCGCAGGGTCAGGGCCAGCACGGACGAAGACAGCAGGAAGGTCACCAGGTTGGCCAGAAACATTGGCAGGTCCTGCAATACGATGCCGTAAATCAGCCACATGGCGACGCCGAAGGTAAAGGTCGAGTACATGGCGACGGAAATGCCATCCACATTGCCGCTTTTCAGAATCTGCAGCACCTGGGGCACGAAGGCGGTGGTAGTGCAAACGGCGGCAACCATGCCGATCAGTGTGGTGTTGTCCATGGTGAAACCTCGGTATCAAGTCCGTCGCGAAGCGGCGTCACTCTTGTGACAGCTGTCATCAAAATTCAGGGGTACGGTGGTTTGGGGTATTGCGCTTTGTGAGGCTGCGAACGCTGAAGGTTCATCAGTGTTCCCAATGGGCGGCATTTTAGGAAGCCGAATGCGCTTGTTCAAGTGATAAAACTGACGGGCAGCGATTATTTTTTCTCGTCTGTCGAAAGTCGGGTTAATGCGAGCAAAAATGACTGATCGAAAAGGGTTTTTTGGCCAGCAGGCTGTCGTGTTCCGGGCTTTTGGGGTACCTTGATTTGCAGTGTTTAGCAGGAGAAAACGATGGAGTTAGTAATACAGGACTGGCACTGGCTGGCGTTTGGCATGCTGCTGGTGATGGCGGAAGTATTCATCCCGAGCTTTACTATCTTCTGGTTCGGGCTGGGCGCGGTCATCGTGGCGGCGGTACTCTGGCTGGTGCCGGACTTTGGCTTCAGCTGGCAACTGGTGCTTTGGGCGCTGTCATCGAGCCTGTTTGCCGCGCTCTGGTTCCGCTTTTTCAAGCCGTTGATGGTGGATCGTACCAAGGCGGGCATTGCCCGTGAGGCTATCAGTGGCGAAAGCGGTCAGGTGATCAAGGTGCCGCAATCCGGCGGGCGCGGTGTCGTGCGCTTTACTACGCCGCTGCTGGGGGATGATGAATGGGATTTTATCTGTGACAGCGAGGTTGCCCTGGGAGACCGGGTGCACGTTAAGGATGTATCCGGCAATACCCTGATCGTGGAAAAACGTTAAGTCTGAAGGTCTGAAGGAGTAGCGCTTATGTTGATTGATGGAATCGTTCTGGCCGGTATTTTTTTGGTGCTGGTCGTCGTTACCGTGGCACTGGGTGTCAAAACCGTGCCTCAGGGCAGCAAGTTCGTGGTGCAGCGTCTGGGCAAGTTCCACAAGACGCTGGGGCCCGGCCTCAATATCATTTTCCCGTATATCGATGCGGTGGCCTACAAGGTCACCACCAAGGATATCGTGCTGGATATTCCGTCCCAGGAAGTGATCACGCGGGACAATGCCGTGATCATTGCCAATGCCGTGGCCTATATCAATATAGTGTCGCCGGAGAAAGCGGTCTATGGCGTGGAGGATTACAGTTTTGCCATTCAGAATCTGGTACAGACCTCGTTGCGTTCGATTATCGGCGAGATGGACCTGGATGATGCGCTGTCCAACCGCGATGCTATCAAGGCCAAGCTCAAGGGCGCGATTTCCGATGATATCGCCGACTGGGGCATCACTCTGAAAACGGTTGAAATTCAGGACATCAATCCCTCCGAGACAATGCAGCATGCCATGGAAGAGCAGGCCGCCGCAGAACGAGGCCGGCGTGCCACCGTGACCCGTGCCGACGGCGAAAAGGCCGCCGCCATTCTTGAGGCGGAAGGCCGGCTGGAGGCATCACGCCGTGACGCCGAAGCGCAGGTCGTGCTGGCCCAGGCGAGCCAGACCGCCATCGAGAAGGTTACCGCTGCGATTCAGAACAACGAGCTGCCGGTGATGTACCTGCTGGGTGAACGTTACATTGAGGCGATGAAAGATCTGGCGGCATCTGACAATGCCAAGACGGTCATTCTGCCAGGGGATATTCCGGCGGCGGTACGCGGCATCATGGGTGGTTTCAGCAAGTAGGCGTCCGATGACCGGCCTTGATGACATGATGCGCCTGCCCCTGGCGCTGTCACTCGATCTGGGGGCGCCTTGATGGGCTTCAGTATTGAGCAGCTGCATGCCTTTGTCGCGGCTGCGGAGCAGGGCTCCTTTTCCGCCGCCGCGCGACACCTGCGCAAGGCGCAGTCCGTGGTGAGCGTGGCGGTTAACCAGCTGGAGATCGACTGCGGCGTGGCGCTGTTCGATCGCAGTGCCCGCAGCCCGGTGCTGACACCGGCGGGTCGGGCACTGCTGGCCGATGCCCAGGCCATTCTGCATCGCTGTGACGCGATGCGCAGCAGCGCTAGCGCCCTGAGTCAGGGGCTTGAATCCCGCCTGACCCTGGCGGTGGATGCGGCCATTCCGCTGGAATCCCTGGTACAGACACTGCACGGTTTCGAGCAGACGTTCCCCCATCTGGAGCTGGAACTGCTTAACCCCACCAGCAGCGATGTGGGGGAACTGGTCAGCAGCGGCCGGGTTGATCTGGGTGTCATGTTCGAGCAGGAGTTTTATCCCCGCGGCTTTCACTTCAAGGGGATTGGCCATGTAGAGGTTATTGCGCTGGCCGGGCTCTCCCACCCGCTGGCGACGCTCGATAGCGTCGGGCTGACGGATCTGGAACAGTATCGCCAGTTGATGGCCACCACCCGGGCCATGCACTTCAGTCGCCAGCCCGAGCTCAAGGGCGGGCGCAGCTGGCGGGTAGAGAGCCAGTACGGCATTCTGGCGCTGGTGCGCGAGGGGTTTGGCTGGGCCTATCTGCCGCGCCACTTCGTGCAGGATGCGTTGGATCGCCAGGAAGTCAAACAGCTCGCGCTGGCATTTCAACAGGTCAATATCCAGACCGGTATTGATCTGATCTGGAGCCGGGAGCAGGCGCCTGGGCCTGCCGGGCGCTGGTTGATCGACTCTCTTACCGGTGCAGCGGCCGGGCCTGTGTCCGGCGGCGGGTAAAGTCGCCGACCTTGCTGCAAGGCGCGCAAAATCAAACTCGCCATGCCCTGGCTGAGAGCGGATGGAGACATGCAGGATGAGTTTTGAGCGCCTGGAAACCAAAGTGCCGCCGCTGGCGGTTGCGCTTGTGTGTGCGGCTGGCATGGTTGCCATTGCAAAGGCAATTCAGGGGCCGGTTATTCTGGCTGATGCCAGCCAGGTACTTGCAGTCATTTTTTTGCTGGCGGGCTTGCTGATTGCCGTGGCCGGTGTTCTGGCCTTTTACCGGGCAAAAACCACCGTCGATCCCATGCTAAACAGGCGCGCTACAGCACTGGTCACCACGGGTGTCTACTCGATTACACGCAATCCCATGTATCTAGGCCTGCTGTGCAGCCTGATCGCTTTCGGGTTTTACCTGTCCAGCCTGTATTCCATGGTGATGTGCGTTCTGTTTGTGCTCTATATGAACCGCTTCCAGATCAGACCCGAAGAAGCGTTGCTCGAGTCCATCTTCAGTGACAGGTATCTGGCATACAAAGCCCGGGTGCGGCGCTGGCTCTGAGCCCGCCGGTGCCAGGCTGTTAACTCCGATCAGGCCTCAGCTTCCCGGATGCACCAGTGCTCCCAGCCCGGCATCGGCCAGGGCTTGCAGCAGCAGGGTGCGGATGGCGCTGGCCTGTTCCAGTCGCAGCGCTTCGCTGAGCAGTGCCTCGCCCTGGGGACGGCTGAAGGAGCGAATCACCCACTTGATGCGCGGCAGATCCCCTGAACTCAGGCTCAGACTCTCGACACCGAGACCCAGCAGCAGCAGTGCCACTGCGGGGTCGCCGGCGGCCTCACCGCAGACACAGACCGGCTTGCCATGCTGCCTGGCGGCGTTCACTACCTGAATCAGTGCCCGTATGACCGCCGGGTGCAGGGCATCGAACCAGCGCGCCACGCGCTCGTTGTTGCGATCCACTGCGAGCAGATACTGGGTCAGGTCATTGGTGCCGACACAGAGAAACGCCACCCGCCGCGCCAGTTCCTCAGCCTGGTACACCGCAGCCGGTACCTCGATCATGACGCCCAGCGGCGGCAGCATTATGTCCTCCTGCACATCCTGCAGCTCATGGCAGGCGCGGTTGATCAGCACGATGGCTTCATCCAGATCTTCCACACGACTGATCATCGGCAGCAGCAGACGCAGGTTGCCAAGCCCGGCGTTGGCCTTGAGCATGGCGCGAATCTGCGTCAGGAAGATGTCGGGGTTGTCCAGCGAGATGCGAATGCCGCGCCAGCCCAGGTACGGGTTGGCTTCCTGTACCGGGAAATAGGTCAGTGCCTTGTCGCCGCCGATATCCAGGGTGCGCAGTGTCACGGGGCGGGGGTGGAATGCCTCCAGCACCTGGCGGTAGAGCAGGTATTGTTCGTCTTCGGTGGGAAAGCTGTCGCGCACCATAAAGGGAAACTCGGTGCGATAGAGCCCGATGCCCTCGGAGCCGCGGGACAGCGAATGGCTCAGGTCCGACAGCAGGCCGGCATTGGTATAGAGTGGCAGGCGAATGCCATCCGGCGTTTCGGCAGGCAGGTCACGCAGACTTTGCAGGTCCTGGCTCAGCTTCTGTTCCTGGCGCTGTACACGCCGAAAATCCTTTTGCAGAGCCTCGCCGGGGTCCAGATAAATGCGGCCCTGGTAGCCGTCCACGATCAGGTTGCGCCCATGGAGTTCACTGAGCGCTATATCGGCGGCGATGCCCATCACCGCCGGAACTTCCATCGAGCGGGCCAGAATCGCCAGATGGGACAGGCTGGAACCGTGACCGGAGATAATACCGGCCAGGCGTTCGGGTGGCACGGCGGTGAGATCCACCGGGCTGAGATTGTCGCCGATGAGTATGGTGTGTGGCGGGTAATCGGTTTTATCGGGAGCATCACCTGGCAGCAACCGGGCCAGCAGGCGGCGGCCGATGTCGCGAATATCGTGGGCGCGCTCACGCAGATAGGGGTCTTCCATGGCTTCAAACAGCTGCACATGCTCCAGAATGCTGTCGCGCAGCGCCCCGGGGGCCCAGTTGCCGCTGCGAATTCGCCCGACCGTGGCCTCGAACAGCTCGTGGCTGCGGGCAATCAGGGCGTAGGCACGAAACAGGGCCCGGTCTTCTGCACTAAGACCCGGTTCCAGTCGTTCGGCCAGCAGCTCGAAGTCTGCCGCCACACCATCGACAGCCACCTGCAGCGCCGCGATCTCGGCCTCGCTGTCCTCCAGGGTCCGGTCCGGGACCTGATCGAGATCCAGCGGTGAAAACACCAGCACGCCGGTGCCCATGGCGATTCCCGGTGCCCCGGCGCCGCCTTCGTACTGGCTCGGGCGCCCGGGCAGAGCGGTATCCCGCGGTACGGCCTGGCTGAGGGACAACGCCAGGGTTCCGGCCAGCTGCGTGGCCAGAGTGGTGAGAAACGCCTGCTCCGACTTCCTGAAACGGTTCTGGGTCACCTGCTGGGCCACCAGCACGCCCAGCAGTTCCTGGCGGTGGATAATGGGCACCCCGAGGAAGCCATGGTAGGCCTCCTCGCCGGAATCCTTGATGTGGCAGTAGCGCGGGTGGGCCGGTGCGTTGCGTACATTGACCGGCGCGCGGCGCTCTGCCACCCAGCCCACCAGGCCTGCACTCTGCTTGAGGTGCAATTTGCCCACGCTTTGCGGGTTCAAACCTTCGCTGGCCATCAGTACATAGTGGCTGTGGGCCTGGTCGCTCAGGTACACCGAGCAGGCATCGGTATGCAGCGTATTGCACACGCCGGCGACGATAATCTGCAGGGCCGACTCCAGCGTATCCGCCTGGCTGACCTGCTGGATGATCTGGTGCAGCGCGTTAAGTTTTTTCAGGGATGTGACGGTTTTGCGTGCGGTGCTCTGCGCGGTACTGGCTGCAGCGCGGCCCGCTGTGACGGATTTTTGCGGTGGCATCTTGTTCGGCATGATTGATCCTTTTGCAGAATCAGGTGTCTGCCGCAGGGCTGGGCCCGTGCTGACAGCTTTCTGTTAGCCTTCACTATAGGCGCAGTTAACGCTTGCCGGGCCTCCTGGGTGAGATCATCAAAAGTGTAAGGATCGGGATATGGCAAGGCCCTCACCCGAAGTGAGGGCCTGGACATCAGGCCAGTTCGCAGATATCGAGAATGGCGAGCATGTAGATGCGAATCATGTCGAGGAAGTCATCAATCTCCACACGTTCATCCGGCATGGTGTTGTACTTGCCGCCAGGTCCGCAGACGATGCCTTCCATCCCCAGTATCTGGTAGAAGTGCGCGGCATCGGTGCCATAGAATGCCGGTGGCGTGATGGCGCCTGTCGGCTGAGCCTCTCCACGCACCTGTTCATAGGCTTGGTTGATGCTCTTCACGATGGGCGACTCGGGCGATACTTCAAATGGCTTCATCAGCGGCATCCGGGCGCTGTCATTGATCAGTGTCGACTTGAGGCCCGGGTGTGCAGCGCACACCTCATCAATGATCTTCTGGATATCATCCAGCACGGTTTCGACAGTCTGGCCCGGGGCATAACGCGCCGACCCGCGCAGGCGGGCAAAGTCTGCCACCTGTGGGGGGCGCCACTCATGCAGATCACGTCCCAGGGCGGCGTGTACCACTCCGATGTGACCCCGGTTGATCTTCAGGTGCTCCTCGGATTTGGCCCCGCTAAAGGTCATGGCATTGATGCGCGGAATCAGCTCGGCTGATGCGGCCAGTGCATCGACGGCTTCTTCGCGCTTGGAGAGGTGACGGGTATCACCGGTCAGCTCGATGGTGAACATCAAGGAGCCGGCATGCATGGACAAGGCCCGCAGGTCAGTCGGTTCAGAGTTGATGAAGTAGTCGGCTCTGACGCCCTGATCTATGGCGGCAACGGTGCCAACTCCGCCTTGCAGTTCGCCTACGACATAGGTCAGTACCACATCGCCCTTCAGTTTTACGCCTGCATCTTTCAGGGTTTTGACGGCGCAGAAATAGGCTGCATCCCCGGCTTTCATATTGGATACACCAATGCCGTAGATGAACTGGTCATCGACCTTGCCTTCCCAGGGGTCGACCGTCCAGCCTTCGGTGACGGGGTTGGTATCCAGATGGCCATTGAACAGCAGGCTCTTGCCCTTGCCGCTTCCGCGCCAGTAGCCAATTGCATTCAGGCGCTCGCCCGGTACAGGTTGCAGTTCGCTTTCCAGGCCCAGTGCTTCCATCTGCGCGGCCATATAACGGGCCAGTTCGCGTTCGCCTTCGGTTTCGCTATAGCTTTTATGCTGCACCATACGCGACAGAAAGGTCAGGCAGGCATCGCGATCAATGCGGCCCAGTAGTTGTTCGGGAGTCATAGTAATTCCTTGTCAGTATCCTGATAAATGGGGTGTTCAGCCGGCAGCCTGCGCAGGCTTGGGTACCGCATCGATCAAGGCGTGGGTATAGGCATGCTGCGCGCCCTGATTTGCCAGCGTGGCGACGTCAGTTGTTTCGACCAGGTCACCGCGATACATCACGATCAGCCGGTGAGCGATCTGGCGGACCAGGTTCAGGTCATGGGTAATGAACAGATAGGCAGTGCCATGGCGACGACGCAGCTCCAGCAGAAGCTCGATGACCGTGGCCTGCACCGATACATCCAGTGCCGCTGTGATCTCATCGCAGATCACCAGCTCAGGCCTGGCCGCAAAGGCACGGGCAATGGCAACCCGTTGCTTCTGGCCACCGGAGAGTTCGTGGGGATAGCGTTTGGCAAACTCCGCTGGGAGTCGGACGTCTTCCAGCAGTCGGGCAATGGCCTGCGCCTCGCTTTCGCCTTTGGGCAGCCCGTAAAGACGCAGTGGCCTGGCAAGAATTTCGCCAATACGCTGGCGCGGATTCAGGGAGGCGTCCGGGTGCTGGAAGATGATTTGTACCCGGCGCCGGTAATCCTTGTCCATCTGGTTCGCCGAAGTAATCCTCTGGCCGCAGTAGTCGATTTCCCCACTGAAGGGAATCAGCCCGGTCAGGGCTTTGGCCAGGGAAGACTTGCCTGAACCCGACTCGCCCACCACGCCGACAATTTCCCCTGCTGCCACAGATAGCTGAAGATCCCGTGCCGCAACGGTTTTCGGGGTCTTGTTGCCTCTAAGCAACTGCAGAAAACCGGGCCGGCCGTAATACACACTGAGGTCATTGATCTGCAACAGGGGCTGGGGATGTGACAGTGTCTCCTCCGCCAGCAGCCGCCGAGTCGGATCAGGCACCGCCGCTACCAGCTTGCGGGTGTACTCATCCGTGGGTGCGGCAAAGATCGTGCGCGCAGGCGCTTCTTCTACCAGTTTGCCCTGGTTCAGTACGCAGACCCTGTCCGCAACCTGCGAGACCAGCGCCAGATCGTGGGAAATGTAGAGCGAGGCCACGCCGGTCTCTGCACGCAGACGCTCGAACAGGCCCAGAATCTGCGCCGAGCTGATCACATCCAGTGCCGTGGTTGGCTCATCGAAAATCAGGCAATCCGGGCGGCAGGCAAAGGCGGTAGCAATCAGCACTCGCTGCTTTTCTCCACCGGATACTTCATGGGGGTAGCGTTTCATCATCGCTGCCGGATCTTTCAGATCGACGTCACTCAGCAGGTCGGTACCCAGCTGCCAGGCTTCCTTGCTGCTGAGTCCGCGGTGCCGGGTCAGCACCTCGATGACCTGTTCGCCCAGGGTCAGGGTCGGGTTCAGTGACGCGCTGGGGTCCTGGAAAATCATGCCCAGGCGGCCGCCCCGCAGGGCCTCGACCTGACGCTGCGGCATCGTTAGCAGGTTGTCACCGTTGAGGCTGATGCTGCCACTGACCTCCCGGGCATTGCTGGCCAGGTAACGCATGATTGACCAGCTCAGGGTGGTTTTGCCGGAACCCGACTCCCCAACCAGGCCCACCACTTCACCCTTGCTGACACTCAGGGAAATGGCATCAAGTACCCGATGGGCACCCTGAGGCACCAGGTAGTCGAGGCTGTAATCGCGAATATCAAGAACAGTGCTCATCAGTGGCTCCTCGGATTCAGGGCATCGCGCAGACCATCACCCAGCAGGTTGAAGCCGATCGCCACCGCGGCAATCGCCAATCCGGGAATCAGCATCATCCAGGGTGCCTGGAAAAAATAACGCCGTGCTTCGGCGACCATCAGTCCCCATTCAGGATCGGGTGGCTGGGCGCCCAGGCCCAGAAAGCTCAAAGTGGCAAACAGCATGATGGCAAAGGCGACACGAATGGTGGCCTCGACAATGATGGGCGAGACGATATTGGGCAGCATCTCGCGCAGAATGATGTACAGCGTGGACTCGCCACGGGCAATGGCGGCATTGACGTAGTCCTGCCGGCGCGCTGCCAAAGCGACGCTGCGGGCAATGCGTACCATGCTTGGAATAAACGCGATGGTGATTGCCAGCACCGCATTAATACCGCTCTTGCCCAGGGTGCTGACGATTAGCAAGGCGAACAGCAGGCTTGGAATCGACATCAACGCATCCATGGTACGCATGATGGCTTCATCGGTACGCCCGCCCAGGTACGCGCTGGCCGTTCCGATCACCGACCCAATGACCATGGCAAGGCCTGTGGCCAGCAACGAGAGCAGGATGGTGGATCTGGCGCCGACCATGACACGGCTCAGAATATCTCTGCCCATCTGATCCGTACCGAACCAGTGTTCCGCGCCCGGTGGCTTGTAGCGCGACAGGATCGACAACGCTTCGTGATCGTAGGGCGCCAGCATTGGCCCCACACATACCAGCAGGGCTGCCAGCAGTAATATGAATGTTCCAATAGCCCCCTGAGGGGTGGTTAACAGACGTTTGAACATCGCGCCCATAGCAGATTCCTCAGGAAAACTGGATACGGCGATCGAGCCAGGCATAGGCCAGATCCGCCAAAAAGTTAACGACACAATAGGTGGCTGCGATAATCATCACGCCGGCCTGAATTGCTGGCAGGTCGCGGGATGCCAGCGCAACAATCAGTTCGCGGCCAATACCGGGAATGGCAAATATCTCTTCCACGACGACAATGCCGCC